>JAPPBA010000038.1 GCA_026705295.1 Candidatus Palauibacter australiensis | reverse complement strand
CCCCTTCAGGGGTCCCATCTTCTGGATCTGCTGGATCGAGGTCAGGAAGTCCGCCAGATCGAACTCCCCCTTCCCCGCCAGCATCTTCTTCTGCAGCCGCTCGGTCTCGCCGAGGTCGACCGTCTGCTGCGCGCGCTCCACGAGGCCGACGATGTCCCCCATTTGGAGGATCCGGCCGGCCATGCGTTCCGGGTCGAAGACCGTGAGGTCCTCGGGCCGCTCGCCCGTTCCGACGAATCGGATCGGCACGCCGAGCACGCTGTAGATCGAGAGCGCCGCGCCTCCGCGGGCGTCCCCGTCCATCTTCGTGAGGACGATCCCCGTAAGTCCCACCGCGCCGTGGAATCCCTCGGCGATCCGCACCGCTTCCTGCCCGGTCATCCCGTCCGCCACGAGCAGGACCTGCTGCGGCTCCACGGCCGCTTTCACGCGGCGGAGTTCGTCCAGCAGCTCCTCATCCGCCTGCAGCCGGCCGGCCATGTCGAGGAGCAGGTGCGTGACCCCGCCCCGCCTCGCCTCGTCCAGCGCGCCGCGGGCGAGTTCCGACATGTCCTCGCCGCTCGGCCGCGCCAGGAGCGGGACCCCGATCCGCGCCGCCAGCGCCTCCAACTGCTCGGGGGCCGCCGGGCGGTACGGATCGCACGCCACGAGCCCCGGCCGCCGCCCCTCCTGCGCCAAACGCCGCCCCAGCTTCGCCGCCGTCGTCGTTTTCCCCGATCCCTGCAGGCCGACGAGCATGATCACCGTGGGCGGAACCGCCGCCTCCGACTCCTCCGGCGCCGCCTCTCCCAGCAGGGCGACGAGTTCGTCGTGGACGATCTTCACGATCTGATCGCCCGGCCGAACCGACTTCAGCACATCCTCGCCGAGCGCGCGCTCCTTCACCTTCGCGAGGAAGTCGCGCACGACCCGGAAGTTGACGTCCGCCTCGAGCAGGGCGCGCCGCACCTCGCGCAGCCCCTCGTCCAGCATCTTTTCCGTGATGACGCCGCGCTGGCGCAATTTCTTCAGCGCACCGTCCAGCCGGTCACCCAGGCGTTCGAACATCCACCATTCCAGGCATCAAAAAAACGCGATTGGAAGGTCTCCATTCGCGTCTCGAGAAGGCGCCGAACCGCCCGCACCCGATCCGTATTGAGCCGCGCAGTCTAGGGGTTTTCGCGACGTCAGGCAACGAATCCGAGCAACGAATCCGAGCAACGAATCCGGGCAACGAATTCAGGCCGCGGCCCCCGCGGGCAGCGCGATCGTCTCCCGCCGGGCGGCGCCGACGCCCGCGAAGCGGATGGGGGTGGCGCAAACCTCCTCGATCCTCGCCAGGTAGCGGCGCGCGGAATCCGGCAGGTCGCCGAACGTCCTGCACCCCGTCGTGTCCGCGTTCCAGCCCGCCCAGCGCTCGTAGACCGGACGCACGCGGGCGAGGTCCGCGACGGAGTCCGGGAACGACGCGGTCGGCGCCCCGTCGAGCTCGTAGCCGGTCGAGAGCCGGATCGTCTCGAACGTGTCGAGCACGTCCAGCTTCGTGACCGCGAGGCCGGTGAGGCCGTTCACGCCGGCCGCATAGCGGGCCACGCTGCCGTCGAACCAGCCGGGGCGGCGGGGGCGGCCGGTGGTCGCGCCGAACTCGCCACCGAGCTGCCGCAGGCGTTCGGCCTGCGCCTCCGGGAGTTCCGTCGGCAGCGGGCCCTCGCCCACGCGCGTGATGTAGGCCTTTACGACGCCGATCACTTCGTCGATGAGCGTGGGCCCGATCCCGACGCCGGAAGCGGCGCCTCCCGCCGTCGTCGTCGAGGAGGTGACGAACGGATACGTCCCGTGGTCGATGTCGAGGAGCGCCCCCTGCGCTCCCTCGAGCAGAACCCGCCCCCCCGACCCCAGCCCGCCGCGGATCTCGTCCCCGGCGTCCGTCAGCAGCTCCACCATGGCGGGGCGGACCGTCTCCAGTTGCGACATCACCTCGTCCGCGTCCACCCGCCGCTCGTCGCCGAGTCCCGCCAGCGTGACGTTCGCGCGCACCGCCGCCCCCGCCACGATGTCGCGCGTCCGGTCCACGTTGCGCAGATCGCCGACGCGGAGGCCTGTGCGGGAGATCTTGTCGCGGTACGCCGGACCGATGCCCCGCCCCGTCGTCCCGATCTTCTTCGCGCCCCGGCTGTCCTCCTGCGCCGCGTCGAGCAGCCGGTGATAGGGGAGGACGAGATGCGCGCGCCGGCTCAGCCCCAGGCGCCCGTCGAGATCGATCCCGCGCGCCCGGAGCGTCTCCATCTCGCGCGCCAGCACCCACGGGTCCACGACAACCCCGTTTCCGAGGAGGCAGCGCGTCTCCGGATTCAGGATCCCGGAAGGGATGAGGTGGAGGATGAACTCCTCCTCGTCCGCGCCCTCGCCCACGCGCACCGTGTGCCCCGCGTTCGCGCCCCCCTGATAGCGCGCCACGATCGTGGCCTGCTCCGCGAGCACGTCCACGATCTTCCCCTTCCCCTCGTCTCCCCACTGCGCCCCCACCACGACGACGCAACGCACCCTGTCACTGAACATTGTGTCGGCGCTTCAGGCGGAGACGCCGAGGGCGGCGGCTTCGAGGGCAGCGTCGACCGTGGCGAGCTTGGCGGCGTCGGCGGGCTGCAGGGGGCTGCGGGGCACGCCTCCGTAGAGGCCGAGCCGGTCGAGCGCGGCCTTCACGGCGGCGACCCCGCCCTCCGCCACGAGGCTCTTGTGGAGCGGCGCCACGCGTTCCTGCATGGCTCCGGCGCGGCGGTGGTCGCCTTCCTTCCAGGCGTCGTAGATCTGGCAGCAGGAGCGCGTCGCGATCACGGCCACGCCGAGGATGCCGCCGGCCGCCCCGGCCTCGAGCGCGGCGTAGAGGAGCGCGCCGGAGCCCACGAGCACCTGCGCGTTCCGGCCGCACGCCTCGATGAGTTGGCCGAGGTTGCGGAGGTCGCCCGAGGAGTCCTTGATCCCGATGATGTTGGGGTGTTCGACGAGCCGGCCCACGAGATCCGGCGTCAGGTGCACCGGCACGAACTGGGGGATGTGGTAGAGGACGACCGGCACGGGCGACGCGTCGGCCACCGCGAGGAAGTGGTCGCGCACGACATCGGGCCGCATCGCCTTCAGGTAGTAGGAGCCGGAGCGCACGAGGACGGCGTTCGCGCCGAGCTCGGCCACCTCGCGGGTCACGGAGATCACCTCGCGCGTGGACTCCGCCCCCGTCCCCACGGTGAGCGTGCGGTCTCCGATGCGCGCGGCGGTCGTCTCCACCAGCGCGCACAGCTCACGGCGGTCGAGGAGCGGCGCCTCCCCCGTGGAACCGGCCACCACGATGCCGGCGATGGGGTGCGAGAGCCACTCGCGCAGGTTGTTGTCGAACGCGTCGAGCGCCAGCTCGCCGTCCTCGCCGAACGGCGTGGCCACGGGCGGATGCACACCTGAAAGATCTCTCATGGGACTTCCGAAGTTAGGGTCGGTAGCGGGTCCCGCGCGTTCCCGCGGGAACGTCTTCGGGGGTTCGCGCCTCAGGCCGAGGGACTCGGCGCGTTGCCGTCCCGGCGGCTGAAGCCTTCGAACAACCCTTCGAGTCGGGCCAGACGTTCACGCACGTCCGCCATGTCCCGCGTCAGGGCCGTCAGGTCACGACGGATTCCCAGCAGCACCGGCGCGAATATGCCGACGAGCGCGATGCCCGTCCCGATGATCGTCCAACCTTCTGCCGTCATAACCGTCTCCTCGTGTCTCGGGTTCGTCGGTGTCTCGAACCCAAGTTCCGGACGGGGCTCAATGTGGTATCATCGGGGGCCGCCTTCAAGGTAACGGGAAGGATCCATCGGCGTTCCCGCGGGAACGTCAGCGGGGGGGTCGCGGCTCGGGAAGTCCACGGCTGAAGAGTATTTCGAGTCCCGGTTCGGACACCATCGAGGCCAGGTCCTGTCTGGCCGGCGCGGATGGAGGCAGGCCGCGCAGGATGCCCCGCACCTGTCCATTCCCGGGATCGCGCAGGATGGCCATCGGCCGGGCACCGGCCTGCCCGCCGGCGACGGCCCCGCGGGATCGTCCCCGCTACAGGAAACCGCTGCCAGGAAGAGCGGCGAAACCGCGGCGGCGCGACCGATGGCGAGTCTGCCCCGAGGCATCATCAGTAGCCGCGCGTCTTGTCCACCCGGTTTTCGAGGGGGTCGCCGCGCTGGTAGCGGGAGATATTGCGGACGATGAGGTCCGTCTCGCGCTCCCAGAAGTGGGCCGAAGTGCCGCCCACGTGCGGGGTGATGAGGACGTTCTCCAGCGCCCACAGCGGGTGGTGGGACGGGAGCGGCTCCATCCTGAACACGTCCAGCAGGGCGCCGCGCAGGTGTCCCGTCTCGAGCGCCCGGACGAGGGCGGCCTCATCCACGAGGGTGCCGCGGGCGAGGTTGATGAGCACGGCGCCCGGCTTCATGCGCGCCAGTTCCGCGGCGCCGAGGAGGCCCTCCGTCTCCGGCGTCTCGGGGGCGGTGAGGGCGACGAAGTCCGAGGACTCCAGGAGTTCGGGCAGGTGGTCAGGCGCGTCGAGGCGGGTGAGCTCGGGGGGCTTCGGGCCCACGGTTCGGCGAATGGCCTGAACTCGCATGCCGAGGGCGTGCGCGCGGCGGCCGAGCGCCGAGCCGATGCCGCCGTAGCCGATGATGCCGAGCGAGGCCCCGGCGACTTCGCCGGCGGCGGGTGCGGCGTGCAGGGGGCTCGGGGGCGAGTTCAGCGCGGACTGGACCCACTTGCGCTCGCGCTGCGCCCGCACCGCGAGGTCCAGGCCGCGGACGAAATAGAGGATGCCGGCCATGGCGTGGTCCGCCAGCGAGTCCGCGTACATGCCCGCCGAGTTCGTGAAGATGACGTCGCTCTCCCGCATCTCCTCGAAGAGCGAGTTCCGCGCCCCGGCCGCGCCCGAGTGGAACCAGCGCAGCTTGCGGGCGGCGAGGAAAACGTCCCGCCGGATCCCCCACCCGCAGTAGACCTCCGCGTCAGCCACGGCTTCCAGAAGCTCCGAGGGCGTCACGCGCACGCCGTCCCCCGTCGCCTCGAGCGCGACGCGGACCGACTCGATCTCCCACTCCGGGTCCAGCGCGCCGCGGATGCGTTCGAACGACCATTCCGGCATCGACCAGTGGGGGGTCTCCGGCGCGTACATCCAGATCACGAAGCGGCGCAAGGCGACTCCTGGGCTAGCGCAGACCGGCGTCCAGCGTGCGGGGGCCCACGCCCATGCGCTCGCGCACGACCTCCATCGTGCGGGCGGCCTCGGCCCGGGCGCGCTCCGCCCCCGCCGCCAGGATCTCGATCACCCGCTCCGGGTGCGCGCGCAGTTCCGCCGCGCGTTCGCGCACCGGCGCGAGGTCCTCGGCCACGTTGTCCGTGAGTTGCCGCTTGCAGGCGACGCAGCCAATCCCCGCCGTCTGGCAGAGGATCTCGATCTCCTCGCGATCCGCCGGGTCGGTGAAGAACTCGTGCAGGGCGAAGACGTTGCACACGTGCGGGTTGCCGGGATCATCCTTCCGCACCCGCGCCGGGTCCGTGACCGCCGTGCGCAGCCGCGCCCACAGTTCGTCCGGCTCGGCGTCCATCCGCACCGTGTTGTCCTTCGACTTCGACATCTTCGCCACGCCGTCGAGCCCGCGGACGCGAGCCCCCGTCCCCACCAGCGTCTCCGGTTCCGGGAAGAAGTCGCCGAAGCGTCCGTTCCAGCGCCGCGCGACCTCCCGCGACAGCTCGAGGTGCTGGCGCTGGTCCTCTCCCACCGGAACGAAGTGCGCCCGGTAGAGGAGGATGTCGGCCGCCTGCAGCACCGGGTAGTTGAGGAGGCCCGCGTTCACCGACTCCCGGCCCTGCGACTTCTCCTTGAACTGCGTCATCCGCCCCAGATCGCCCACCGGGGTGACCGTGTTGAACAGCCACTGGAGTTCGCTGTGGTAGGGCACGTGCGACTGCGCGAAGAGCGTGCAGCGTTCCGGGTCGATCCCCGAGGCCACGAGCGACACCGTGAGATCGAACACGCGGCGCAGCAGATCCTCGCGCTCGTACTCGCGGGTGATCGCGTGCAGGTCGACGATGCAGTAGAAGCACTCGTACTCGTCCACCATCGCCGCCCAGCGCCGAAACACCCCGAGATAGTTCCCCAGATGCGCGTGCCCCGTCGGCTGGATCCCGCTGAAGACGCGCTTGCGCGGCCCCGACGGGGCCCGGTCGGTCATTGCGCGCCGACCTCCAGCGTCTCGTGCGCGAGGATCAGATCGCCCCGTTCCCGAATATCCCCCCCAGGCTCCTCGCGTAGAGCCGCCATCTCCTCACGAAGCTCCGCGCGTAGAGCCGCCATCTCCTCACGAAACTCCGCGCGGAGAGCTGCCATCTCCTCGCGGAGAGCCGCCACGCTCTCGTGCAGTTCCTCGCGGAGAGCCGTGACGTCCTCGCGTAGAGCCGTGACGTCTTCGCGCAGACCTTCAACCTGGACCTCGACCCGAGTCACCCGCGTGACGAGTTCGAGTTGCGTCGCGTGAAGGGCGGTCGTCCGCTCCCACAGGATAGAGAAGCCGCCCGCCACGACCGCGAGCGCGAGGGTGAGCGAAAGGCTCAGGTTCCAGCGCGTGATCATGATCCCGTCCGCCGCGCGGTGCGCCGCCGCACGCGGACGGCGACCGGCGTCGGCAGTGGGTTCGCCGACCGCCGTCCGGGAATTCGCGGCGTCTGTGTTCGATTCGGACATTGAGGATCCCTGGGATGATGTGAACGTAACCCGTTGGCTTGCCGCGCGGAAACTTCCGGCAGCATCGCCAACCACATGATCCCGGGGGTCCTCAACGGACGATCAACGGCGACGGACGACGACCTCGGGCCCAGGGGCCGGAGACTCGGCCGTCAGGCGGGGGCTGGGGACGCCCGGTGGGCTTTTTGGGCGGTCAGGATGGCTTCGACGAGGGGGGCGGTGCCGAAGCGGATGGGGTCGGTGGCGGGGAGGCCGGTGACGTCGCGGGCGTGGCGGACGGCGGCGCGGGCGTCGGCTTCGGAGATGTCGTAGGTGGCGAGGGAGACGCCGATCACGCGGCCGGGGACTTCGGGGCAGGCCCAGGCGAGCGCGTCCTCGTAGCGGCGGATCACCTCGTCCAGTTCCGGGAGCACGACCCAACTGTGGTTGCCGCCGTAGATGCGGGGGCGGCTCGGCATCCAGGTGAGGATCATCGCGTGCGGCAGCGTGCCGTGCAGGAGGCCGTGCGTGACGCCGGAGTAGCCGGGGTGCATGAGCGACCCCTGGCCCTCGACGAGGACGATGTCGACCCCCTCGCCATCCTCGCCATCCTCGCCGTCCTCTCCCCGCGCCGCCTCGAGCGTGAGGCGTTCGGCGGCGCCGGAGATGAAGTCCGACACCACCGCGTCCACGGCGATGCCCGTGCCGGCGATGAGGATGCCCGTCTGGCCCGTGGCGGCGAAGGCGGCGCGCACGCCCCGCGCCTGCAGAGCGCGCTGCAGCTCGAGCGAGACGGTCATCTTCCCGGTGTTGCAGTCCGTGCCGACCGTGAGCACCCGGAACGCGTCGGTCCCCATGGCCCGGCCCGCGCCCACCGGCAGGTCCGGCGGCGGTTTGCGGAGGTCGAACAGCGTACAGCCGTGCCGGTCCGCGAGCGCCGCCAGTTCGGGGTCGTCGCAGAGGAAGAAGTGAAGGCCGCTGATAATATCGAGCCCCTCCTCGAGCGCGGCCACGAGCACGGCCCGCCACGCGTCGGGGAGTTGCCCTCCCTGGGGCGCGATCCCCACGAGGAGGGCTTCAGGGCGGGGTTCGGTCGCGAGCGCCTCGGCGAAGGTCGCGACGATGGGGATGTCGCCGCCGAAGCCCAGCGTCTCTCCCACGGTGCTGCCGGCGAAGCGGGAGTCGATGACGGAACTCACCCGCTCCGGCTGGTAGCGCACCGCGGACGAGGCGGTCTTCGCCGTCTCGACCCCGAAGGCCCCCTCCGCGAGGATCGCGAGCCGGGAGGAGGAAAGCCGCTTCCGCCCCGGGCCCGGGCTCATTCGCTCCCGGCCCGCTCCGTCTCGCCGGACTCGCCCAGCAGCTCGAGGAGTTCCGCCTCGGGGATCTCTTCCGCGTCACCCGCGGCGCCGGCGCTATCCGCATCCGCCCCGGCATCCGCCGCGGCCCCCGCGTCCTCGCCCGAACCGAGCGCCTTCACCTCCTCGGGCTCGGCGGAGGGGAGGAGGCCCATGGAGGCCTTCATCTCCAGCAGCCGGTCCTCCACGGCGGCGTCGCCCCCCGCCTCCAGCGCCTTGAACTCGCTGAGGAGCGTGTCGCCGGTGAGTTCCTCGGTGACCTCCGCGCTCGCGAGCGCCTGGCGCTCCGCCTGCTCGATCCTCTCCGTCATCTGATCGAAGGCGCGGAAGGCGCTCTTGTCGTGGAGCCCCTGCATCGTGTCGTGGATGCGCTTCTGGGCCTCCGCGCGCTTCTGCTTCGCGATGAGGAGATTCTTCTTGCGCTTCGCCTCCTCGATCTTCGCGTTCAGTTGCCGCAGCGAGTCCTTGAGCTTCTCGGTCTCGGCGCGGTGGTTCTGCCACTGCGTCTCCAGCTCGCGCGCGTGCTCCGCGTGCTCCTGCCCGCGCACGAGCGCCTGGCGCGCGAGGTCGTCGCGGCCCTCACGGATCGCGAGCCGCGCCCGCCGTTCCCACTCCTGCGCCGTCGAGCGCGACTCCTCGAACTGCGCCCGCAGCTTGCGCTCGTCGGCGATCGCGACCGCCACCTCCTGCTTCGCCTGGGCGAGCTGGCGGCGCATGTCCTCGATGATCGTGGTGAGCATCTTCTCGGGGTTCTCGGCCCGAGCGATGAGGTCGTTGAGGTTCGATCGAATCAGCCGGGAAAGTCGGTCAAGGACACCCATGGTGTATGCTCGTTTCCTGTGCTTGCTCTTCAGTCGGTGGATATGTCGGCGGTGAGGCTGTCCCAATGGGAGGTCAGCGCGAGGGTGAGGCTCTCCAGCGTGGCGCGGAACTCCGAGAAGTCGAGGTTCTCCAGTTCCAGCGTGTCGCTCAGGATGACCTCTCCGTTCTCGAGGCCGTAGGCCCCGTGGATGAGGTCCACCGCATTCAGCTCCAGGAGCCTCCGGTAGAGTGCAAGCTGGTCCTCGTCGTCGACCGGGAGGTCGCGGATGTCCGCGCGGCACACGAGGACGGGCGGCTGGTAGTTCACCAGGACCCTCGGCTGCCGCTCCGCGCTCGCACCGTTGGGGTGGACGATCCACAGTCCTTCGTCGAGTTCCTGGTAGTCCGCTTCCGTGCGGATGAGGAAGCTCTCTATGTCCTCTCTGTTCAGCATCAGTTCGGTCCCCGCAGTCGTGAATCGGGTCGCCCTTCCGGGCGAGACTCATCCGATGGCGCCCCGCCCGCGAGCCCGCCGCCCTCGAGGAGGCGGGTCATGAAGCGCTGCTCCTCCGTCAACTGGTCCACCTGGTTCGCCAGCAGCGCGACATGCTCGCGCAGACGCTCGATCTCGTCGTCGTCCCGGCCCGGTTCCACGGGCGTGGGCGACGGGCGGGCCGCGAACCACTTCTGGGCCACTTCCCCGAACGTGACGAGCGCCACGATGATGATGATGAAGACGAAGACGCTCATCGCCGTCCTTGCCGCAACCGAATACGCACCCGGGACCGGCCGCCATCGGTGAATCGAATCTACGAGGCGGCCCGCACCGGAGTTTCCCCGCAGACGGTCGCGCGAACCGCCGGCGGCGGCCCATGATAACGCCGGAACCCCCGCCACGTAACCCGCAGACGAAGCGTCAGCGGGTGGTGCGGGGCGGTTCCGGGGGCGGCGGCGTGCCGAGGGCGCGAATGTCCTCGCGGAGTTGCACGAACCCTTCGTTCATCCTGCCTTCCAGCCGATCGATGCGCCGGTCCAGTTGGTCCAGGTGCCGCTCGAGCGGTTGCGCGAACAGTTTCGTCATCGTCCAGACCGAGCCCACCAGCATGGCGAACACGGTCATCATCGGCAGGACCGATTCCCAGTTCACCCGGCACCCCCCTCCTCGTATCGCGACTCGTTACCAAAACGTAGTTCCCTCCGGCCTCCGCTCCAAAGGTGGCGCCGTTGAGAGTCCCTTGATCCGCCGCATTATCATGAAGTCGTCCGAAGGGTGCCGGCCGCCACAATTGCAGGGCGTGCCGGATCGACCCATTGTACGAACCGTGTCCAGGAACGTGGAGCCGGAAACATGATGAAGAACCCTGATCGCTTGATTGCCGGTATGAGCGGGCTCCTGTCGCTCGTCACGCTCCTCTCCCTCTGGTTCAGCGGCGTCTGGCATCTCGGGGGCCGCATGGGCGCAATGGAGGCCGAGATCAGCGGCGTGGAGCAGCGGCTCGAGGGTGTCGAGAACCGTCTCCTCAGCATCGAGGAAGCGCTCCGCGAGGGCGCTCGCGTGTCCACCGCCACCGACTAGTTGCGGGGCAGCAATCGCCCCGCCGTTGGCGTCAGACGGATCCGGGCGCGACGGTGAGGCGAACACCCAGCGCGTCGAGAACCCTCATTACCGTACCGAGCCGCGGATCACGCTCGCCGGATAGCGACTTGTACAGGCTCGGGCGGCCCAGTCGAGCCCCCCGGGCGACCGTGGTCATGCCCATGGCGCGGGCGACGTTGCCCACCGCCTTCGCAAAATACTCCGGGTCGTTCTCCGCCAGCGCGGCCTTCAGGTATTCGAGGCGCGCTTCGTCGTCATCGAGAAACTCGGCGCTGTCCCAAGGCGTATAGGTCTCTCCGCTCACGCCCCCTCCTTAGAGTTCGCCCGCCATTCGCCGGGCGCGTTCGATGTCCCTTTGTTGACTCGACTTGTCGCCGCCGCACAACAGGATGACCACGGCGTTGTTCCGAATCGTGTAGTAGATTCGGTAGCCCCCGCCTACGTCGATCCGAAGTTCGCCGACCCCGCCCCCAACCGACCGGTGGTCGCCGAAGTTGCCCTCGACGACGCGCTCGATGCGAACGACGATCCGCGCAAGGGCCCGCCTGTCGCGCAGGCTCTTCAGCCATCGGCGAAACGTCCCGCTCTTGACGACGGTGTATTCTACGGAAGAAGGATTGTATCCCATTGGATACACTTGTCAAGCCGAACGGCCATGGCTCGGGAGCAGGCGATTCGAGGGGTCAATCGAAGGACGGTGGCTCGCGCCCCTGCTCGCGTGGCGACAACCCCAGATCGACGCCGTTGCTCGGCCCGAAGTGCGAGCGGATGATGCTCGCGAGGTTTCCGGAACCCGGACCGGCCTCGCGGCCGCCGAAACCGATCGTTGGGCGGCGGCGGTCGATCTCGTCCAGGCGTGCCTCGACGCGGTCGAAGCGCCGATGGACTGCGCTGAACATGTCGTCGTAGTGGTCGCGGTCGTCGGCCGCGCGTTCGCGCATGGCCAAGACGGACTCTCGCACGCCGCTGAGGATCGTCTCGACGGCGTTTCGCAACTCGGCCACGGTCGCGGCCCTGTCTTCCGGTGCGTTTCCGCGGGTCGCCAATGGTGTCTTCTCCCTGTTCCGCCCTGTGAACGTTAGCCGTGTCGGCACGGTCACACAAAAGATCGTGGAAGCGATCAACAGGTCATCAAGAGAAGACGGCGGCGGCGGGGCGGCTCTATTATGAGGGGATGAGAAACGAGACACTTTCTGCCGTTTCGCGCCGGAACGGGAAGCCGAAGGGGCGGCATCCGGACAAGGCGCTCTCGGCGTCGTTCGTGCGCGCGGCGCCGCCGGGGCGGTACTGCGACGGCAACACGCTGTACCTGTTCGTGCAGCGCACCGGGGCCCGGAGCTGGGTCCAGCGCCTGGTCATCCGCGGGCGGCGGCGCGACCTCGGACTCGGAAGCGTCGCGCTGGTCTCGCTGGCCGAGGCGCGGGAGAAGGCGCGCAGGAACCGCAAGCTGGCCCGCGAGGGCGGCGACCCGCTCGCCGAGCGGCGGCGCTCCCGGGACGTGCCCAGCTTCGCCGAAGCGGCCGCACGCGTCCTGGCGCAGAAGCAGGCCGGCTGGCGCAGCGAGAAACACCGAAGGGACTGGATGTCGAGCCTCCACCGCTACGTCTTCCCGCGCATCGGCCACGTGGCGGTCTCGGAGGTGACGAGCGCCGACGTGCTCGAGATCCTCTCCCCGATCTGGTACACGAAGGCGCCCACCGCCCGGGTCGTGCTTCAGCGAATCCGCTCGGTGCTGGAATGGGCGATGGCGATGGAGTTCCGCAGCGGCAACCCCTGCGACCGGCTCCGGCCCGTGCTCGGCCCCCAAAACCGGGTGATCCGCCACATGCGGGCCCTGCCGCACCGGGAGGTCGCGGCCGCGATCGAGGCGGTGCGGGGATCGCGCCGGCCGGCCGCCGGCGCGCTCGCGTTCGAGTTCCTGGTGCTGACGGCGGCGCGGTGGGGCGAGGTGCGGTGGGCCGAGTGGGAGGAGATCGACGACGACCGAGGGGTGTGGACGGTGCCGGCCCGTCGCATGAAGGCGAAGCGGGAGCATCGCGTGCCGCTCGGCCGCCGCGCCCTGAAGATCCTCGACCGGGCGCGACAGCTCGACGGCCACAGTCCGTTCGTGTTCACCCGCGGCAGCGCGAAGCCCCTGTCGGAGAAAACGCTGCGCCGCCTCCTGAGGAAGCGGGAGATCGCGGCGGTGCCGCACGGCTTCCGATCGAGCTTCCGCGACTGGGCGGCCGAAGAGACGGATCATCCCCGCGAGGTCGTCGAGGCGGCCCTCGCGCACGTCGTGCAGAACAAGGTCGAGGCCGCCTACCGGCGCACGGACCTGTTCGAGCGCCGGCGCACCCTCATGAACGACTGGGCCGCCTACCTGGCCCGGGAGCCGCGCACGAAACGGGGTATGGAATGAGGGAATACATGCCGATGTGTAAACGTCAACTCATTTATAATCAGTAAGTTATGATGTAAATTCTGTTGTCACGATAACGGCGGCCGACCCGGCTGGCCTCCAGGCCAACCAGGGCTTCGCCGTCACCGTCGAGGCGGCGTCCAGGAACGCGGCCCCCGTTGCGGTCGGTACGATTCCGGGTTCGAGGCTCCAGATCGGCGGTACGTCGACGATCGACGTCGCGGGCCACTTCAGGGACCCGGACGGCGATGAGCTTTCCTACACGGGCGCCAGCTCCAACGAGGCCGTGGCGACGGTGTCGATGGAGGGTTCGACAGCGACGATCAGCGCGATCGCGGCCGGCGACGCCGTCATCACGATCACCGCGAGCGACGGATCCGCGTCGGTCTCCCAGAGCTTCCGCATCGATGTTCCGCAGGGGCCGGAGGAGGCCACGGTCGTGATCTCGAGGCTGCTGGACGCCGAGCGGAATCAGATCAGCGATCCGTCGGGCATCTCGGGCACGATTTACGCGGTGCTCGATGTGCAGTCGAACGACGAGACGTGGACGGAGATCGGTCTCACGCTGAACGGCGAGACGGTCACGCCCCTGTGCCGCGGCACCGGCAGCACCTCCGCCGACGTGAGCGTGGGTCCCGGGCTCGCCGCCGCGGGGCAGGTCGAGATCGAGTGTGCCCTCGTGACCAACGACGTCGTGGGCGAGTGCGTGGGGATGCAGCTCGATCCCAAGTACGCCAACGGCAACTACGAGTTGGGCGCTTTCCTCACGACCGATACGGGCGACCGTCGCGACGAAGTCGCCTCTCAGCCGATCGCGCTCAACAACTCCGGTTTCGTGCAGATCGCGTACGTTCCGGGTAGCCGCTTCGAGCTCGGGCCGCACACCGGGGGCCTGACCTTCTACGGCGGTTCCTCCGCCGAGGAGGGCAATGTCAACACGTTCCACGCGTGTCCGGTCGCGTACGATGGCACGACCGCCGGTTCGGTCGCGATCCAGGCGAAGGTGACGGGTCCGGAAGCGGCGCCACTCACCTCTGCGCCTCCCGCGCTGGCCTTCTACGCGCGTGGCAACACGCCTCAGAACGGTCGCCCATTGGCCGATGATGAGGCTCCGTTCACCTGGGAAGTCAGCTCGAGCCTCAACTTCGCGGTCGAGAACACGGCCGGCGAAAACGAGCATTGGATCCTCAGCGGCAGCGTCATCGATCCCAACGGCCTCGACGTGACTTCCAAGTTCGAACAGGGAATGAGCGGCCCGTTGTACTTCGACTTCAAGGCGCCGGCGCGAACCAACAGCTCAGAGATCGCGATCAGCAACTCGGGCAATCCGGCCAATTGGGAGAGCACGGAAGTGCGGTACTACTCCGACGGCTCGCCGGCGAACCGGTTCCGGATCACGGAAATGTCGGATATGGGCGTGGGACACGTGTCCGGCTCGACCTCGGCGATCGCCGTGGGCGACTGCTCCGTGCCCGGGAACGCCGACACTCGCGGCAGCACGGCATTCACACCCCTCGAGGGCCTCGACAACGTGACGCACGTTAGCCAGTTGGCCGAGGAAGATCCGCGCAAAGACCCCGTGAACGATGGCGGCGGGATCGACTGCTACGTGGCCGAGGTCCAGGCTCTGGCGGACCGGCTGGGCAACGCGGTCAATCTTTCCAGGGTGGCGCGGATCCGTACGAAGACGGACTTCGGCGTCGACCGCACGGCGCCGGTCATCAGCCGCGAGCGCCCCTCCGAAGCGTTGGTGCTGAATCCGGATGGGGCCACCCTGTTCTTCGAGGTCGAGGATCCGCGGTTCGACAGCGGCGAGGACGGCAGTGGGGTGAATTCCAGCATCCTTGTGCTGGCCGGCAGTTCCAACCCTCGCTCGAACGCCGTCTACTGGAGGTCGGACGCGACCGTCGCCGATGACGGGTCCGTCACGATCGACATCAACCGCGATATGACCGCTGCGTTCGGGCGTGAACGTCAGCACACCGTGTACGCGTGGGCGCGAGACGAAGCCGGTAACAACTCGCTCACATCCTTCACGTTCACGCGCGACGGTACGAAACCGACCTTCGCGTTGTCTGCGGTGCCGAGCGACTTCGGCTTGACGGAGGCGGCGTCGGTGAGCGTGACCGTAGCGGGAACGCTGACTGACGCGACGGAGATCCGCCGCGCCTTCCTGAGCATCCATCACGGCGATTCCTGCGTGGCGACGGACACCGCGCTGGCACCGACGCAGGTCGCCAATCCCGTGCGGCGGCTCCACAACGGCACGAACAGGATCGAGTTCTCCGAGGTCTTCACGGTCAAGAAGGCCGGCGATATTGGCGCGACGGACTACTGCTTCTTCCTGAGCGCCAAGGACGACGCCCGTAGCGCCAATGGCGGCGCCATGGCGAATGCCTACGAAGAGGTCGTTGGCACGTTCAACGTGACGTGGCCGGGGGTCAAGCCTGTCGGGCCTGTGGCCATGGGCACGATCAGCGATATGAGCCTGATGACCGGCGGCACGGACACGCGCGACGTGTCCGGCAACTTCAGCGATGCCAACGGCGACGCCCTGACCTATACGGCCAGTTCGGACGACGCCGCCGTGGCGACCGTCTCGATGGCGGGCGCGGTGGCGACGGTCACTGCCGTAGGGGTGGGTGACGCCACGATCACCGTCACGGCGAGCGACGGCGGCACCGGGACGGCCCAGCAGAGTTGGGACGTGACGGTCACAGCGGCGCCACCGCCGACGGTGTACGAACTCGTCTTCACGGACGCCGACGAGGCCGCCCTGACCATGCTGGAGGTGAACGAGGGCTCCGGAGATACGGGCGCCTCGTACATGGTTGGGCTGTCGCATAACCCGGCCGACACCGTGACCGTCTCGATTGAGGTCGTGGAGGGCAACCGGGTCGTGTATGCGACTCTCAGCGCGGACGAGCTGACGTTCGCGCCGACCGACGACGGGACGGCGCCTGCCGGGCAGTCCGTGACGGTCACGACGCTCGTTGATGATTTCGACACGGACAGCGAGATGTTCACCCTGAGGCACACGCCCAGCGGCGACGCCAACTTCGCGGCGAAGAATCTCGCGGGGACGGTGAACGACGACGACATCAAGCTGACCGTGATGGGGTTGCCGAGCCGGTTCGGCGAGAACGACGGCGATACCCTCGCGCTGACGGTCGTCGCCATGACGGGCGTGCCGGATACGGCTGCCGCCGACCGCACGTTCAGCGTGACCCTCGGCAACGGCAACAGCAGTGACGCCACGTGGTACAGCGACGAGGACGCGACCGCCACCATCACCTCGGTCGATATGGTTCTTGAGATGGACGACCCGAGGACGGACAGCATGGTCTATATCGTCCCCGTGGATGACGCCGTCATTGAAGATCCGGCCGATGTGATCCGCCTCAGCGCCGGCGCCGTGGGCGGCGGTAACGCGGCTGCGCTGCAGACGGGCGCCGTGATCCGTGTCGAGGCCGTGACGTTCCCTCTGCACGATGACGACCCCGACGTGACCGTCACCGTCGACAAACCGAGGATCGCCGAAGATGCCGGCGAGCAGATGGTGACGATCACTGTGACGGAAGCGAACGGTGCCATGCAGACCGTCAGCAGGAATTACTCCATCTCGCTTACCGCGTCGGCAACCGGCGATGACATCGAGTACACGACGGACATCACTGCCGCCGGGCTGTCCGTGAGGCTCGATCCGGGCGAGACGACTGGAACGGTGTCGTTCAACCTGACGCCCACGGACAACGTGGCAGTGACCGTGAATCACACGATCGGTATCACTACGGAGGTGTCGTCGCTGGCCGAAGGCACAGGGACTGCCAACGGCAACAAGACGAACGGCGTGGCGTACACGATCAATACGGCAGAGATCGTACTCGTCAACGACGACACATAACCCCTAGCGGTCTCTGACGAGAGGCCTCACGGAAGCGGGCCCCCGCGAAGTTCTGCGGGGGCCCGCTCCTGCTTTAACGCACTCCTCACAGAGACGACCCGGTGACGCGGTCTCGGGTCGAAGCGCTCCCCTCCGCGGTGCCTTGGCGCACCCGGCGCACGGGGCACAGCTCGAGGGTCGTCAAGAAGGGATCCGGGGGATCCGGCAACCCAGGTCCCGGCCGTAAAGCGGTTCGCGTCGGCCGAGCAGGCGTGGCCTTCACCAGGCCTCACTATGTGGTAAGTAATGAGGTAACTAATGGGCCGCGGCATAGACGGGAAAACCCCCAACTATTAGGGGGCATAGTCCCCCAATTTTGGGGGGCATATTTCAATATCCATCTCCGACGCTCCCCTGTCAACTGGCGGCCGAAATGTGACGGATTCGGTCGGGCAGGAGCTCCCGCGGCGCGCCCCCCGAAGAAGCCGAAGCCCGCCTCAAGGACCAGCCCGCCTCCAGGCCGTCCTAGTGGGCTGTCCGCAGTCCTCGCAGACCGCGGTATGGAGGCACGTCCCCCCTAATCGAGGTGGGGAAGTCCCCAATTAAGGGGGGAAATGGGTTCCAACATCCGTTACCTCATTTGAGAATGTGGTGCAAAACGGTGAGGGACCGTCGCCACACTCCCCACAGCCGTGACGGCTGTAACTTCACACATGTTATGAACATACGTTACGATGCACAAGCAGCGAAAACGGCGTGACAGGCATCGGAAATCGACGGAGGCTCGATCTCGCGCCTTCGGCCTCGGCCGACGTGTCGAGAACTCACGAGGATCTCAAGCTCCGATCCGGCCGCTGCGCACGATGGCCGCGACAGACTTGAGGGGGTGTCCGAAGGGCGTGTGTTCGGGGCGTCCCTTACGGATGGGCCCCGTCTACTGGGTCGGCGGGACGCGCAGTTCCCGTGGGCGGATGAGGTCGGCGAGGCCGCGTATCTCGTCTCGTAGACCGCCGATCTCTTCGCGCACCACCGTACGCAGATCGCGGACTTCCGACTCGAGCCCGGCCACACGTGTCTCGAGGCCAGTCATGCGCGTCTCCAGGCCGATCATGCGCGTCTCCAGACCGGTCGTCCGCGCCTCGAGGCCGGTGGTCCGCGCATCCAGGCCGGCGACGCTGGCGACGAGTTGCTTCTGCGTTTCACCGAGGTTCGTCGTCTGCTCCCAGACGAGGGTGAAGGCCCCCGTCACGAAGGTGAGGGCGACCGTAAGGGAGAGTGCGAGGCTCCAACGCGTGATCGTGATCCCGTCGGCGACCCCCGACCGCTCCACGGTCGTGCGCGACCGGCGGTCGTGAACGCGCCCGCGGGCTGCGTTCGCTCCGGACTCTCTTGCTTGCCCCTTGGGCTTGGGCATGGATGCTCCTCCTGCGATGATCTCAAGCTAGCGATTCGAGCTGCCGTACCAAAGTCCAACCGGCGCTCAAGAGACCATCAAACAGGACCCTCCATGGCACTTGAGGCCGGGTTCCGTTGATACGACATTGATCGTCGCCGCGAGGTTCGGTGCAGACGGGTGAACGCGGCCGCACGGCGCGCATCGCCCCTCGAACCTCCTGTGGAAGGCGGGGAAACGATAGGGTTGGACGTGATCGGAATCCTGAGCGTGATGCTGGCGATCCTCGGCGTGGGCGTGACCATGGGCGGCCTCGCGCTCCGCGGCATCGGGAACCTCAAGGACGATCTCACAAAGAGGACCGACAAGCTCTCCGACCAGTTGGAGAGCGCACACAAGGAACTTCGCGACGAACTGAAGGGCGACATCGTCAGTCTGCGCAGCGAGCTGAAGGGCGAGATCTCCGGTCTGCGTGACGAGGTGAAAGCCGACATCGTCGGTCTGCGCGACCGGATCGACGCCGTCCACTCGGAAGTGGTCGAGATGCGCGTAGCCATGGGCGACCGCGTGGCCAGACTCGAAGGGCGCGTGTTCGGCGTGCCCCTCACGGATACCGGCACCGAATAGCGCCGGTCGGCAGTAACTCGAGCTTGTACGGACCTCCTGCCGCTACCGCGGGGGCCCGGCCGGGATGCCGCGGCTCACGAGGACTTCGAGGTCCGATCCGGCCGCCGCCAGCCCGGCCGACGCGGCGGCCCGGACGGGGTCGCCCGACGATGGGCCGCGCAGGATGCCGAGCACCCGGCCGCTCTCGGGATCGCGCAGAATGGCCATGGGCCGGTCCGTGGCCCGGTCCAGCGTGGTCGATCCGGCGGGGCCGGAGAGCGTGATGCTCGCCAGCCGGCCGACCCACTCGGCCGGCGCGGGCATTGCGATGACGAAGGATGACTCGCCATCGCCGTCTACCGTTTCCTGCATGTCGAAGCTCAGCGAGAACAACTCGCCCCCGGTCTCCGCGCGGCCGGTGAGTTCGTACTCGCCGGCGGAGGGTGGCACGGAGGGCGGGGCGTCCAGCACGAAGGCGGGTTCGAGGAAGGGCTTGCCCTGGGCGTCTGCCCCGCCCCAGAGCAGAAGCGTCCTCGTGGGAGGCGCCGCGGGAGCCGGAGCGCGGGCGGACGCGACGACGGAGGCGCTGGCGTCGCTCTCGGTCCCGAGTCGATAGTTCAGGGCCTTCGTGAACTGGTAGCCGCTGATCCAGTGCGGAGGACCGCAGTAGGACATGATGTCCGCCGCCTTAGGCGTTACGAGGGCCCCGCCCCGGCGGAAATCGTATCCTCGGTCTCCGACCGTCCCATTCGGTTGCGGAAACGCCGGATCCGGGCCGCCGGCGCCGCCGCACGGCGCGTGGCGGAGACTCAGATTGTGCCCGATTTCATGGCCGATCACGAAGGGGTCGGCCACGCTGAAGCTGTAGAAACCGCCGATGGTCGCGATCCCCGACTGCCCGCCGATGACGTATTCGGGCATGATGCCCATATACCTGCCCCTTCTGCCTTCCAGGGTCCAGGCCAGGGCGGTTTCCAGATAGAGGGTGTAGACGTCCGTGGTCGACGTCAGGATGGGCTCGTGGGCCTTCACGTCGAGGTCCCGGACCGGGAGGAGCGTCCGCGTATGCCACAGCAGTTCGTGTCCCTGCGGATCCGCCGCCATCCCCTCGGCCGTGTCGACGATGGACAGATCGGAACCCGCGGCCCACACGAAAGGAACCACGGTGAGGTCGAGCGTGGGCACGGCTTCCACGCGGACCCTTGCACGGCCCGTCTCGGGGATCCGAGGCGCGACCCCCAGTCCGGGGTCCAGTGTGTTGGCGGGGTCCACCTCGACGACGAACTCCAACCCCGGCTGTATGACGGATCCCGGGATCTCGACGTTCGCCGACTTCTCGAGCGCGCCTTCGGCGTCCTCCACGTCGGTGGGGATGGGGGCCTCGGAGCCGGCAATGTCGGCGACGTAGGTCGTAGCACCGTCGAGGTAGAACGTCGCCCTCATCGGCGGGAGGCCCACGCTCGTGCTGCGCGAGGCCGTCACGAAGACGCGTAGGAGCGCCGCCTCGCCGGCGACGAGGGGCACGGGAAACGCCGACGACTGTGTGGCCTGCGTCAGGTACGCTCCCGAGCCGCGCGCCGCCTCGCACGCCCGCACCTGTGCAAGCTGAACTCCGGACAGCCACGCCTGGAAACCGGCTTCGGCGTTCGCGCAGAGCTCCGTGCCGTTGAGCAGGAGTTCCTGCAGCCGAGTCAGAGCCGTCAAGCTCTCGGGCAGCGGCCCGGACAGTCCCGGGTTGTTCGTCAGGTGGAGCTGCGAGAGCGAGGTGAGATCGCCCAGTTCCGGCGGCAGCGGGCCGGTGAGCCGGTTCCCGATGACCGACAGCACGCGCAACCGGGAGAGAGCGCCGAGTTCCGCCGGAACTCGCCACACATCTTCCCGTGTAGTCCGCTAAGGTTCAACAAGTAGATCATAACACGTTATTGGACAACGTGTTCTGTGGTCTCCACGGCGCTCTACCGTCCCTTGCCGTCCATCGCCATCCCGTGTATTCTTCCCGGTGTAGTGCTGCAATAAGTGATACACCAGAGGAAGGAAGCACC
>JAPPBA010000037.1 GCA_026705295.1 Candidatus Palauibacter australiensis | reverse complement strand
CCAGAACCCGCGCCCGTACGTGCCCACGACGAGATCGTTGAAGTGCTCCTGCACGACGATCCCCGACACGGGCGCCGCCGGCAGGTTGTTCTGCAGCGGCTGCCAGTCGTCCCCGTCGTTGAAGGAGACGTAGATCGCGTTCTCCGTCCCCACGTAGAGCATCCCCGGCCGCACCGGGTCCTCGACGATGATCTTCGTGTAGCTCAGCATGCTGGGCGGGATCCCGTCGACGATCTTCTCCCACGAGGCGCCGAAGTCGCGCGTTCGGTAGACGTGCGGGTCGCGGATGTTCACCTGGTGGCCGTCCGCCGCGATGTACGCCGTGCCCGCGTCGTAGCGCGAGGGCGCGATGCTGCGCACGGCGATCCACTCCGGCAGCCCGTCGACGTTGCCCGTCACGTCCGTCCAGTTCTCTCCGCCGTCGCGCGTGATGTGGAGCTTGCCGTCGTTCGTGCCCGCCCAGATGAGCCCCGCCTCGATGGGCGACTCCGCGATGCCGAACACGGTGCCCGCGTACTCCACGCCGATGTTGTCCCCCGTGAGCCCGCCCGAGAGGCCCATGCGGCTACGGTCGTTCAGCGTCAGGTCCGGGCTGATCACCTCCCAGCTCTGCCCGCGGTTCCGCGTCCGGTGTACGTGCTGGCTCCCCACGTAGACCGTCTCGTTGTCGTGCGGTGAGATGTGAACCGGAGCGTCCCATATGAAGCGGTAGCGCACGCCCGACGCCGGGCCCCGGCTCTGCTCGGGCCACACCTCGACGGGTCTGTACTGCCGGCGCTCCTCCTCGTAGCGGACGACGATCCCGCCCACCATCCCCGACCCCGAGGCGGAGGACCACACGATGTTGGGGTCGGTCGGATCCGGCGTGGCGAAGCCGCTCTCGCCGCCCCCGACGTGGTGCCACATGCCGCGTGGAATGTGGTTGATGCGCCGGGTGCCGAGGATCCGGCTGTTGCTGGGGCCGCGGTAGGTCGGCTCATCCTGCTTGTTGCCGAGCACGTTGTAGGGGACCGCGTTGTCCACCGTCACGTGGTACATCTGCGCGTTCGTGAGCCGCTGCCGGAACCACGTCTTCGTGCGGTTGATCGAGATCGAGAGCCCCTGGTCGTGCGCGACGATCATGCGGTCGGGGTTCGTGGGGTCGATCCACATGTCGTGGTGGTCGCCGCCGGGCGCCTGCGGCCGCGGCGTGACGTCCAGCGTGCGCCCTCCGTCCGTCGACACCGTGAAGGAGGCGGTGAGG
This sequence comes from Candidatus Palauibacter australiensis, assembly GCA_026705295.1. Taxonomy (NCBI): domain Bacteria; kingdom Pseudomonadati; phylum Gemmatimonadota; class Gemmatimonadia; order Candidatus Palauibacterales; family Candidatus Palauibacteraceae; genus Candidatus Palauibacter; species Candidatus Palauibacter australiensis. The sequence continues at coordinate 5,278 of JAPPBA010000037.1, read as the reverse complement.
AAGTAGGCCTCGTCCTCGTCATCGGGCGAGATCACGACGCGCGAGTAGTAGTGCGGCCGCCCCATCGCGTTCCGGTTGCGGGTGATGAGCGCCCAGGTGCGGCCCCCGTCCTCGGAGCGCCACAGCTGGCCGTCCTCGGTGGGCTCGCCGTCCCACGGGATCCCGTCCCCCGTCTCGAGCATCGCATACACGCGCTGCGTATTCGAGGGCGCGATCGCCACGGCCACCTTGCCGACCGGCTTCTTCGGCAGGCCGATCGTGTTGTCCGGCCCGTTCAGCTTCTCCCACGTGTCCCCACCGTCGCGCGACACGTGCAGACCTCCGCCCGGGCCGCCGCTCGTGCGCCCCCAGGTGTGGATCTCGAGCTGCCACGTGCCCGCGAAGAGGATGCGCGGATTCGACGGATCCATCGCGATGTCCGAGCACCCCGTGTCCTCGTCGATGAAGAGGACGTGTTCCCAGCTCTCCCCGCCGTCGGTGGTGCGGTAGACGCCCCGCTCCGGCTGCGGCCCGTAGGAATGGCCCAGCGCGCAGACGAAGACGATGTCGGGGTTCGTTGGATGGATGAGAAGGCGCGGGATGCGTCCCGTAGGTTCGAGCCCCATGAGCGTCCACGTCTCTCCCGCGTCGGTGGACTTGTAGATGCCCTGACCGATGGAGACGTGGCTCCGGATCTTCCCCTCTCCCGTCCCCGTCCAGACGATGTTGGGGTCCGTGGGAGAGACGGCGAGCGACCCGATCGACTGCACCGGCTGGTCGTCGAACATCTCGTCCCAGTTCACGCCTCCATCGGTGGTCTTGTAGATGCCGCCCGAGGCCGCGCCCACGTAGTAGGTGTACGGCTGGCCGGGAATCCCCGCCGCCGCGCTGAAGCGGTTCCCCTCCGGGCCGATGTTCCGCCACCGAAGCGTTTCGTAGGCCGCCGGATCGGGAGCGGCCTGCGCCGCGAGCGGGGCGACGGCCGGAAGAGAGAGGATGAGCAGCGCGAAGAACGCGCAGAAGGATCGGACGCGCATGTTGTGCCTCGCCGGGTTGAGCTGGACGAATGCCGGAAATGTGCCGGGCAAGCACGGTGCGCCGGACGAGCCCGGCTGACAAGACCCGTCGAAGGCCAGAGAAAGGGGATGCCGCGGCACGAAAGTGGCTGCGGTCCGCCGGCAGGCCTATCGTGAGAAGACCATGTCACTTCCCTACATCACCTGGCAGGATGCCCTCCTGATGCCGGAGGACGGACGTCGCCACGAAGCGATCGATGGCGAGTTGTACGGCACGCCGGCCCCGAGCACGCGCCACCAGCTTGTCAGCGGGCGTCTCCTCACGGCGCTGGGCGACATCCTGGACCATCCGGGATACGGCGAGATGTTCATCACCATGACGGCCGTCGAGTTCCCTGAGACGCGCGAGGGCGTCATGCCGGACCTCATGTTCGTGTCCAGCGAACGACGGGGGATCATCACGGAGAACTGGCTCGTGGGCGCGCCGGACCTGGTGATCGAGATCACTTCTCCGGTGACGGAAGACCGGGATCGTGGGATCAAGCTCGACTTGTACAGGAGGCAGGGAGTTCGCGAGTACTGGATCGTCGATCCCGACCGGAACGTAGTCGACGTGTGGCGGTTCGGGGAGGAGCCGGAGGAAGAGCGCTTCAAGACGGAGCTACCCGTTCGGCTTGGAGCGGATCAGGTCGGCGCGATCGACCTGAAGGTCGTTTTCTCGCGAGACCTGTTCCGGTACCGCGAAGCCGTGGTCCACCGAATCGGTAGGCGGCGCTCCGTTGAGAGCGGGATGATGAAGCCGGCGACCATAGGGGCGGACTTGGAGACCACTGCCGCCCGGAGCTACGATGTGTCGACCATGCAAATCCCCTCGATCACCTGGCAGGACGTCCAGCAGATGCCGGAAGACGGCAATCGCTACGAGGCGATCGAGGGTGACGTTTACATGACCCCCGCCCCGACGTTCCGCCACCAGCGCGTCAGCCTCCGACTGCTGGTGGCCCTGGACCGGATCCTGGAACAGCCCGGGCACGGCGTGGTCGTGCAAGCGCCGTTCGGTGTCGAGTTTCCGGCCACGGGAGAAGGCGTTCAGCCGGACCTGTTGTTTGTCTCCAACGAGCGGCGTGGACTCATTACAGACGCGGGGCTCACGGGCGCGCCGGACCTCGTCGTCGAGATCCTCTCACCTTCCACGGCCAGCCGCGACCGGGGCCTCAAGCTCCGCCTCTATGAGCGACAAGGCGTGCGCGAGTACTGGATCGTGGATGCGGACGAGAACACCGTCGACGCGTGGCGGTTCGGGGAGGATCCCGCACACGAGCGCTTTGAGGCAACCCTCCCGGTCCGGCTCGGAACCGAACGGGTAGGTGCGATCGACCTGGAAGCCGTGTTCGCGCCCGACCTCTGATCTTCAGATCCAGACGTCCGATTCGGCGGTGAGGTCGCCGTGCTCGTCGCCGGTGTTCACGACGCCGCGGGGTTCGACGAGCAGCAGCTTCACTTCCTCCTCGGCGACCGGGCGGTGCTTCACGCCGCGGGGGACGACGTAGAGTTCGCCGGGGCCGATCTCGACGGCGCCGTCGGGGAGGTCGATGCGGAGCGTACCCTCGAGGACGAAGAACGCCTCGTCCGTGTCCGCGTGGTCGTGCCACACGAACTCGCCCTTCACGCGCGCGATCTTGAACAGGTAGTCATTGAGTTCGGCGACGACGCGCGGCTGCCAGTAGTCCGGCAGCCGGCCGAACTTCTCCTCCAGGTTGACGGCTTCCTTCATCCCCGACTCTCCGCTCCGTGGTTCGCTTCGGTCGTCACTTGAGCCTCCCGCAGGTCCATGTCCCGATCTCCATGAGCAACACAACGATGCGTCATACCGAGTCACGGTATGCCTCGTAGGTGCGGGGTGTCGAGCGGGAGCGTCGAGCCGGAATTGCTCGCGGCTCATTCCGGCCCCGTCGCCGGAGGGGCGGCATTGCAGTTGAGAGCTGGATGAGCAGGGGCCGGACCGTGGGGTTGGACTTTGGTTTCACCCCCGCCCGGAGCTATGATGTGCAGACCATGCCGCAATCCTCGACCGCACCCGTCACCTGGCTCGACGCCCAGCGAATGCCGGACGACGGCAACCGTTACGAGGTCATCGGGGGCAAGCTGTACGTGACCCCCGCACCCTCGATCCGCCACCACCGCATCACCAGACGGCTCTTCCGCGCCCTCGATCCTCTGCTCGTGAAGGCAGGACGCGGAGAGCTGTTCTGGGCACCCGTCGGGGTTGAGTTCCCGGTCACGGGCGAGGGAGTCGAGCCCGACCTGATGTTCGTGTCCGCCGAGCGGAGGGGGATCGTGGGGAAGGACTGGATCCGGGGCGCGCCCGATCTGGTGGCTGAGATCCTCTCCCCCTCCACGGCCCGCCGCGACCGGAGCAAGAAGCGGGACCTGTACGAGCGCCACGGCGTGCCCGAGTACTGGATCGTCGATCCGGACGCGAACGCCGTGGATGTGTGGCGCTTCGGTGAAGATCCCGAGCACGAGCGCCACACGACAACGCTCCCCGTGCGGCTCGGCTCGGAGCGCCTCGGCACCATCGATCTGCGGGACGTCTTCCGCCCCGACTCCTGACGGTCCAATACCGCAAGCGGGTGGAAGCCGCTTACCGGCACTTTTTTCGCGACATTGAGATTGATCCGGAGACGGGGACGACGCGGGCGGTGGCCAAAGGAAACGACACGTCCAATACTGGGCAGCACGGATGCGAAGGATGATTCATCCCCGCCTTCACGGGCCGTCATGGACCACCCGGTGCCGCAGTCAGGAGGGACGGAGCGCTACAGGGGGCTCTTCAGGGACGATGCGTTGGTATTGGGCCTGATCGCTTTGGAAGGCCAGAATCAGGCGGTCCAACTCCACGACGTGGTGGCCCATGTACTCGAGCAGGGGTACGCCGGGCCGCGTGGCGGGAAGGGCTCCGCCATCTACTTTGCATGTCGCTGGCTGGCGAAGCACGGGAAGCCGGTCCGCGGCTTCGTCATCACATCTCCGCGCCGTGGCTACTACCGCCTCGACAAGGCGACGAGTGCTCAAATTGCGGCATGGAGTACCGACGCGCGTGGATCGTGACCAGTGTTGCTCAGACGTCGTCGTTCAAGGTGTTTCGACCTCGTAACCCAATTCCTTGAGACGTCTGCGGGCCGTATCGAGTTGTTGTTGGCTGAAGAGCGGCGCGAATTCGGGTTCGAGGACTTGCCTTTTGTCTGTCATCGCAACGGATTCTCCCAGCGCTCGATCTCGTCCAGCAGCATGACGCTCATCGGTCCTCCGGGGGCGGGATCACGCGGGTGAGGTAGTCCGCGAGTTCCGCGTCGGGGGCTTCGGCGCGCCCTTCCTCGGGGGACGGGGGGTAGCCGGACAGGGTTCGGGCCGGGAGGGGCACGACGCGGTCGCCGGTGGCGGTGTTGAGGTCTCCGTCCTTCACCCAGCCGTCGGAGTAGATGAGGAAGGTGCGCTTCCAACCCTCGGGCAGCGGCGGGAACGCCTCGGCGTCGAAGCGGAGGGTGATCTCGTCGCCGGCGTTCTGGATCACGTAGCGGTCGTCGCCCTCGGACACGAGGTCGGTCACGTCGCCGAAGCGGGTGTAGAGGCCGAACAGGTCGTGCCAGCGGGGCTCGACGGTGACGGAGTCGTAGTCGAACCAGTGGGGGCCATAGCGGCCGCCCTTTCTGAACTCGCGCGCGAAGCCGCGGTAGTGGATGTCCGCGTTGCGGGGCGCGAGCGACGTCACCCGATGCTCATCTGCCGCCGGGTGCGCCGCGCCGGTCGTGAAGAAGGCCTCGTCCCAGTAGACCATGAGGTTCGTGCGGATCCGCACTCTCCTGTCGTCGGTCGGGAAGAGGCCGCGCAGGTCGGCGACGACCGTCTTGTCCTTGCCCGACGGGAAGCTGAGGCCGGGGATGGCGGGCTGCCACTCGCCGTCGGGACCCATCACGTCGAGTTCCGGGAAGTGCGGTGCGAGGGCGTCCGACTGTCCCATCGCCACGTTGATGCTCGCGTCGGTGGGGAAGATCCAGCCCGTGAGGAAGAGGGTGACATCGCCGGAGGCGGCCTCGGGGCCGAGGTCGAGGATGAGTTCGTGGGGCTCCGCGATCCCCTGGAAGCGGCCGGGCCGGAACGACGAGACGTAGCGGAAGTCGCGTTCGGCGAGCGCCTCGCGGTGATCCCGTCCGTTCTCGTCCGTGGCCGAGACGGGGGCGTGCCGCTCGCCCACCCGCCACAGTTCGAGGTCGATGGGCGCG
>JAPPBA010000036.1 GCA_026705295.1 Candidatus Palauibacter australiensis | reverse complement strand
GTTACCTTCGCTTGATGAGAGCCGTTCGATCCGGAAACCCATTCGGGCGGGATAGCGCGGGCTCTCGGCCGCGACGGGATGCTCCTGGAAGGTCCGCGTTCCCGGCGTTCGCGCTGCTCGCCGCCGCTTGGGCCGCGGCGTGCGGCGACGGGAGCATGGACCTTCCGCTGACGCGGCCGCCGATGGTCATCGGCGTCGTCGCCGACTTCGAACTGGCCGTAGGCGACACGGCGACGTTGGAAGCGTCCGGCTACTTTCGGGATCCCGACGGAGACGCTCTCTCTTTCGAGGCAAGGTCGTCTGCAGGGGAGGTTGCGGGCACCGAAGTCTCGGGAAGCACAATCCGCATCGTCGCCCTCGCGCCGGGGGCGTCGACGGTGGCGATCACGGCGCGCGATCCTGAAGGCCGGGCCGCCGCGCTACGCTTCGAGGTTACGGTGCCGAATCGGGCGCCTGTGGCCACCGGCGCGATCCCGGACCTCCAGCTCACCGCGGCGGATACGACAAGGGTGGACTTGTCGGGCTATTTCGCCGACCCGGACGGGGAGGTGCTGATCTATGGTGTCGCCTCTTCGGACAGCGGGGTGGTGACCGTCACCGCCCGGGGCGACACGATGCGCGTGGTCGGCGTCGCACCGGGGATGGCCACGGTGACGATCGCGGCGCGCGACGCCGGCGGGCTGGGCGCCGAACTGTCGTTCGCCGTGGAGGTCCGACCGGCCCGGAGGTTCGACATCGAGGTTCGCTTCGACACCACGGCTGCCGAGCCGTGGCGAGCCGTGGTCCTCGAAGCGGCGGCACTCTGGATGTCGGTGCTGGCAGATACGGAACTGCCGGAAGTTGCGGTCGACGACCGCATCGAGTGTTACGGCGCGAGCACCGCGGAGCCGGTCGGCACCGTCGATGACCTGATGGTGCTCGTCGAGTTCCGGGACATCGACGGCCCGGGCCGCACGCTCGCCCAGGCCGGCGTGTGCCGCCTGCGCGAAGGTTCGATGCTGCCCTTCGCGAGCGTGGCGTTCTTCGACGTATCGGACATCGATCGTCTCATCGACACCGGCGACGCCACGGAACTCGCCGTTCACGAGATCGCGCACGCGCTCGGATTCGGCGTGCTGTGGCGCCCTCTCGGTCTCCTCCGGGATCCTGCCCTCGGCGTGGGAGCGATCGACGCGCATTTCGTCGGTCCCGCGGCCATCGCCGCCTTCGACGCGGCGGGCGGCACGGACTACGCGGGCGGGGCAAAAGTCCCCGTCGAGAACCGCGGCGGAGCCGGGAGCGCGAACCTCCATTGGCGCGGCTCCGTCCTCCGCGGGGAGCTCATGAGGCCGCTCAACAGGCTCGGAGTCCGGGAGACCCTCAGCGCGATCACGATCCGGTCGCTGGCCGACCTGGGTTACGAGGTCGACGCGAGCCTGGCGGAGCCGTATACGCTCCCCGGCGTCGGCGCCGCGGACGAGAAACCCGGCCGCGTGGTCGACTTGGGCGATGACGTCCTCAGAGGTCCGGTGCAGGTCGTCGATTCCGACGGCCGCGTCGTACGCGTGCTCCGCGACCGTTCGCCCGGGTAGGTTCCGTCCCGTTGACCGAACAAACCGTAGATTCCTATGCTCAAGCCGGCGCTCCTCGACTCCATGGGATAAGGCACAATGCTGCGCAGATTGCTGTTCGGATCCAGTCTCCGGATCATCGCCGTGATCATCGTCGGTACGATTGCGGTCGCGGCACTAATGCTCTCGCTGGCCCCCGAACCGGAAAGCCAGGAACCACCCCCCCAGATCCCGTTTGCGCAAACGGCCAGTGTTGTGGCCGGATCGGGCGCGATACCCGTGTTCGGATCCGGCACCGTGCGGCCAAGCGAGGAGATCGATGTCGCACCGCAGGTGGGCGGCAAGGTCGTCTGGGTCAATCCGCGGTTCCAGAGCGGAGGGCGCGTCGAGGCGGGCCAGACGCTCTTCCGCATCGAAGAAGCCGATTACGAGTACCGCGTACAGGTAGCGGAAGCGAACGTCGCGGCAAGCCGCGTCGCCTTCCTCGAGGAACAGGAACGGGCAACGATCGCCAGTGCCCAGTATGAACTGTACGTGGAGCGGCGCGAGACGGGGCCTCCGCCGGCCGAGGCGAGTCCGCTCACGCTGCGGGAGCCTCAGATGGAAGCGGCCAGCGCCGCGCTGAGCCGGGATCGAGCGCGGCTTGACGAGGCGAGACTTGCGCTCTCCAGGACCCGGGTCACCGCGCCGTTCGATGGCTTCGTGCGCGAGGAATCCGTCGATCCGGGGCAGGTCGTGAACCCCGGGCAGCCCGTCGGACGCCTCTTCGCTTCGGCGGCGGTGGAGGTCGTCGTGCCCCTCTCCGATGCCGACGCCGCCCTGGTCCCCGGATTGTGGGGGCTCGAGGCGGGCGACGGGGCACGGGACGTAGCGGCTCGCGTGATCGCCCATTACGGGGAGGCGATGTACTCCTGGGAGGGTTACGTGGATCGGGGGGAGAGTTCCGTTGACGCGCAGACACGCACCATCGACGTGATCGTGCGCGTGCCGGACCCGTTCGACCCAAGCGCGCCGGCGGGCCCGTCCGCCGCTGTCGGGAGCGATCCTCCGTTGCTGGTCGGCAAGTTCGTGGAGGTGGAGATCGAGGGACTCTCACCGGAGGACTACTTCCAGATCCCGCGAGCGGCGCTGCAACCCGGCAACGAAGTCTGGACGGCGGACCGCGACGGCGTCGTGAACATCGTTCCGGTTCAGGTGCTGCAACGCGCCAACGATGCAGTGTTCGTCACCGGCGCCCTGCGAGGCGGCCAGGCGGTAATCACCGGTGGACTTCAGTTCGCCACCGAAGGGATGCGCGTCCAGACCGAACCGGCGCGATGAATCCCGACGCGGGTCCCGAACCGGACGCCCGTCGCGAGCGGTCCGGCCCGCTCGCCTACATGGCCAGCAACGGTATCGCGGCCAATCTCCTGATGATGGGCATCGTCGCGGCCGGACTCGTGTCCCTGACCGGCCTCGAGCGGGAAGCCTGGCCTGTCACCCCCTTCTACCACATCGAAGTCTCGATGGCCTACCCCGGTGCCACGCCGGAGGAGATCGAGGAGTCGATCGTCGTCAAGATCGAGGACCAGGTCAGCGGGCTCGATGACGTGGCGGCGGTCAAGTCCCTGGCGGCACCCGGCATTGCCTCCGTGCGGATCCAGATGGATTCCGGTACGGACATGGATCGGGCCCTGGACGAAATAGAATCTGCCGTCAATCGCATCCAGTCGTTCCCGGCCGGAGCCGAACGTCCCCGTTTCCAGGAGATGGACAACCGCTTCAGCATGATGCGGCTCATCGTCCACGGCGACGTCTCCGAGCGCTCGCTGAAGGAACTGGCGCATCGGATCGAGGACGACCTTACCACGCTACCTTCCGTCTCCCAGGTCGAGGTCAGCGGGGTCCGGAACTACGAGATCTCCATCGAGGTGCCGCTTCAGCGGCTCAGGGCCCTGGGACTCTCGCTTACCGACGTTGCCGGCGCGATCCGCCGCAGTTCCCTCGACTTGTCGGCCGGCAGCATCGATACGCGGGAATCCCAGGTTCGAGTGCGGACTCTCGGGCAGAACTACGACCAGCAGGACTTCGAGGAGATCGTCCTTCTCAGCGGCCGCGACGGCACGGTCGTGCGCCTCGGCGACATCGCCGAGGTCCAAGACGGGTTCCAGGAGGCAGACCTGATCGTCCGCCATCAGGACCAGCCCGCCGTATTCGTCGAGGTTTACCGGGCTGGCGGCGAGCAGGTGATGGATGTGGCCACGACGGTCCGCGAGCACCTGGCGAACGAGGTGATCCCGGCCTTGCCGGACGGCGTGGGCATCACCTTGTGGAACGACGAATCCCAGGCCTACGAGGAACGCGCCGATCTGCTTCTGAAGAACGGCATTCTGGGTTTGTTGCTGGTGTTGGTCGCGCTGAGCCTGTTCCTCCAGGTTCGGCTTGCCCTGTGGGTTGCGGTGGGCCTCGCCGTTTCGGGCGTAGGCGCCCTCGCCGTCATGATGGCGTTCGACGTGGCGATCAACACGATCAGCCTCTTCTCCTTTGTCCTCGCCATTGGGATCGTCGTTGACGACGCCATCGTTGTGGCGGAGCACATTCAACACGAACGCAATCAGGGAACCCCCGGGGTCGCGGCCGCGATCCGCGGCGTCCGGCGGATCAAGGTGCCGTTGACGTTCGCGGTCCTCACTTCGGTGGTGGCTTTCGTCCCGCTGCTGTTCATTCCGGGGGGCGTCGGTGACGTATGGCGGGCCCTGCCGATCATCATGATCGCCATGCTGCTGGTTTCGCTGGTGGAATCGCTGTTCGTCCTGCCGAACCACCTGTCCCACCTGCCCGGTCCGGAATGGATGCCGGGCAATGCCTTCGACCGATTCTTCTCGCGACTCCAGAGTCGTGTCGACGCTCAACTGCAACGGTTCGTACAGGGGCCCCTGGACCGGGCCCTGCGGTTCGCCACGGGCCGGCCCGGCGTGACGATGACGGGGGCCGTTGGCATGCTCGTGCTGAGCATTTCCCTGTTGCCCGCGGGAATCGTCCCCACCACGCTGGCCGACGACGTGGAGGGCGATATCGTGACGGTGGTGCTGGAGATGCCCGATGGGGCCACCGCTCCGAGAACGTACGAAGTCGCGCGGGAGCTGGAGGCTGCGGGCCACCGGGTCATCGAACAACTCTCTCGCAGCCGGCCCGCGGACGCGCCGCCGCTGCTGACCGGCGTCACGCTGACCGTCGGACTGGGATCGAGACTCGAGGGCGGACTCAACCCGCAGCCCACCGTCAATCCGCAGGCCAATATCGCCACCATCGAGTTCAAACTCCTCGGTGCGCAGCAGAGACGGATCTCCACTGGAGAAGTCGTGCAGGCGTGGCGGGAGGAGGTGGGTGTGCTGCCCTACGTCCGCGGCATCACCTTCAGCGGCGAGATCTTCACCCTGGGGAACCCGGTCGAGGTCGTACTGTCACATCCGGCCCCGGAGCGCCTCGCCCGGATCGCCAACTCGGTGGTCGACGGACTCCGCAGCGTGAGAGGCGTCTACGACATACGGTCGGATCACGCTCCGGGCATCCCGGAAGTTCAGCTGGAGTTGCGGCCCGAAGCGCGGACCCTCGGTTTCACCGTGCAAGAGTTGGCCGGCCAGGCGAGGGCCGCGTTCTTCGGCGCGGAAGCCGTCCGGGTGCAGCGCGGCCGGGAAGAGGTACGAGTTTATGCCCGGTTGCCCGCGGAAGAGCGGAACTCGATTACGGACATCGAAGGCTACCTGCTCCGGACGCCGGGCGGGGATGAGGTGCCGATCATCAGCGTGGCGTCGCTGATCCCGGGCGTATCGCCGTCGGCCCTCCGGCGCAGGGATGGCCAGCGCGTCGTCACCGTCACCGCCGATGTGGATGTCTCGGTGATTTCCGGCGACGAAGCCAACGAGATCCTGGCCGGTTCGATCCTCGCGGATCTGGCCGCGGCGGAACCGGGCCTGACATACACGTTCGGGGGCGAGCAGCAGCAGCAGCTGGAGTCGATCGACGCGCTGTACCGCGGCTTCGCGGTCGCTCTGATCCTGATTTTCGCGCTCCTCGCAATCCCCCTCCGTTCATATACCAAGCCGTTCATCATCATGGCCGTCATCCCCTTCGCGATCACCGAGATCTACCCCGCTTACTCGCCCCATCAAT
>JAPPBA010000035.1 GCA_026705295.1 Candidatus Palauibacter australiensis | reverse complement strand
CGATGGCGAGGCCCTCCTCGAAGCCGCCTGTGGCCGCTGGGACGCCGGGGGGCTGTTCGGCGAGGATGCCCGCCTCGGAGAGGGAGGCGATGGCCTCGCGGAGGCGTTCGCCGAAGGCGACGGTGATGCGGTCACCGGCGAGGTGGCGTTCGGCATCGCCTTCGAGCAGGCCGAGGATGCGCGCCGTCACGTAGTCGACGCGGAAGGCGTCGCTGCCGGCGGCACGGGCGGGGGGCAGGCCAACGCAGAGGACGCCCAGCAGGGCCCGCTCGATGTCGGCGAGGCTTTCGGGGGCGACGGAGGGGCGGGGGTCGTCCGGCATTTGGGGGCGGATCGTAGCAGAGGGATGGACGGCCTCCAGCAGGTCGCGCGCTCGGAGGCAGGTGCTACGATCAATGGTCCGCGTGGAGGCGCACCATCCATGGAAGGCACAGCCGTCACCGTCCGGGTACCCGCCACGAGCGCCAACATCGGCACCGGTTTCGACTGCCTCGGGCTGGCGCTGGACCTGTTCGCCTCGGTCACGGTGACGTTCAGCGACGCCGAGCAGCTTCCGACGAACGACGTCGGCGAGAAGATGGTGCTCTCGGCGGCGCGCGCCGCCTACGAACGGATCGGGCGGCCGAGCCCGGCGGGGCTGACGGCCCGCTATACGGTCGCGATCCCGCTGGGCCGGGGCCTGGGGGCGAGCGCGGTCGCGCGCGTGGCCGGCGTCCTCGCGGTGAACGAGCGGGAGGGACATCCCCTCGACGAGGATGCCTGCCTGGGACTGGCGGCCGAGCTCGAAGGGCACGTCGACAACGCCTGTCCGGCGCTGTTCGGGGGGGTGCAGGCGTGCGTCGCCACCGAGGACGGGTTCGCCCGCGTCCGCTGCCGCTACCCGAGCGACCTGCAGGTCGCGCTGCTGATCCCAGACCACTCGATGCCGACCAAGGAGGCGCGCCGCCTCCTGCCCGACAGCTACAGCCGCCAGGACGCAATCCACACCAGCAGCCGGCTCGGGCTGCTGGTGGCGGCGCTGGCGGCGGGTCGCACGGACCTGCTCGACGAGGCGACGCAGGACCGCTTCCACCAGCAGCAGCGGTCGGCCCTGTTCCCGCCGCTCTACGACGTGTTTGCTTCGGCAAAGGGGGCGGGGGCGCACGCGGCCTGGCTGAGCGGGGCCGGGAGCAGCGTGGCCGCGTTCACGCCGGAAGAGGCGAGCCGGGATGTGGCGAAGGCGATGCTCGACAGGCTGGAGGCGGCGGGGATGTCGGGACGGACACTGGTGACGCGCATCGCGGCGAGCGGGGCGGAGGTGTCCCGCGTCGAGATGGTGGACGTCTAGGGGGCTGTTGGCTCCCGGCTGCTGGCCGTTGGTGATGCGGGCCAGCGGGGACATGAACCCGTAGGAGATCAGCGAACGGGCCTGCAACCTGCCGGGTCCATGAGACCGATCCCCAACTCCCTCAAAGTCCACCAGCGCGGCCCTGACCGCCTGCCCCACGTGCGCGCCATCATCCGCGCCGAACGCTGGGGCGTGCCCCTGCTTCCCTGGGAGCGCCTTTACACGGGCGACGAACGCGACTGCCCCCACGCCCTCGCGCTCGCCGGCGACGGAACCGTGGTCCGGGGCCGCAACGATGCGGGGGCGCTCGCGGTCTCGCGCGTGTCGAGCCCCGGAGCGAGCTCGGACTGGGCCACGTGGACCGGACTGGGTGAGGCAGAACCGGACACGGGAGTCGCGCTCGGGGCGCGCGGGAGCGAGGTGCTGCTCCTGTACGTCGCGAGCGGTGGACGCGCGCTGGCGCTGCGGCGCAGCGGGGACAGTGGGGCCACGTGGGAGGCGGCCCGGACGCTGGTGACAGAGAGCGCGGACATCGAGTGGCTGGCTCTTGGAGTGCGGGCGTCCGACGGCGACACCTGCGCCTTCTACACGCAGGGGACAGACGTGCTGAAGCGACTGCGCCGCCAGGACGGCGCCTGGGATGCATCCGGGGCGAACTGGAACAGGGGCGGACAGGTTTCGGCCCTGACGGGCGTGGGAGCGATGCACGACGGCCACGACTACCGCCTCGTCGTGAGCGGACGGGCGCATCCTTCCGGGAGGAAGCAGGTGTGGTCGGCGTTCCTGGGCGATGGCGGCTTCCCGGCGGACTTCTGGTCTGGACTGAGCGTCATCGCGGAGTCAGACGCCTCCTCGGCGCGGGAGTTCGGCGGGCCGGGGGTGTTCCAGCCGGGAGGCCTTAACCAGCGGGCCTGCTTCGCCGCGCGGGACGCCGGGGGCGAGCCCGGTAGCCGCGTTTACACGAGCCATCCGCCCGCATCCGTCGCCGGGAACCCGGACGGATGGTCGGAGCCGGAGCCGCACGAGGCGACATCAGCGTACGGACTGGCGGTCGTGACGCCGGAGGCGGCGACGGCGTGGGGTTCGACGCCGGACGGGGTGTGGCGGGCGCGGCTGGGGCGCAGCCTCGACGTGAGCGAGCACCTCGTGGAGGCGTCGTGGAGGCTGGCGCCGTTCTCGACGCGCGCCCGGCTCGTGCTCAACGACTCCGGCGGCGTGCTGCCCGAGCTGGCGCCGGGCCGAACGGTCGAGATCGCGCCGGGCTACCACTCGGGTACTGGCGGCGGGCCGGAGTACGGCGGCGCCGTACACGCCGTCATCGACGACGTGACGCGCGAGCGCGGCGAGGGGCAGGCGCGGGTGGTGTTGGAGTGCTCGGGGCACTGGGAGCGGCTGGCGGCGTGGCGACCCTCCCAGGTCTGGCAGACCGCGGCGGGCGAGTATTCGCGCGAACGCCTCTTCTGGCGGCTGTGCGCGAGCGCGGGCATCCGCGTGAGCGGCCAGGGCGGGGAGGACTGGTCCGGGAGCAGCCCGGCCTTTGCCGTATCCCCGGGCGAGTCCGGGCTCTCGGCGGCGCGCCGCCTGCTCGGCACGAGCCGGGTCGCGGTGCTCTCCAGCGGCGACGGGCTGGCCGTATCGGAGCCCGGAGCGGAGGTGGTCGAGCGCTTCGGGGAGGGCGATCACCCGGCGGCGCGCGTGGCGCTGGGCGACGGCGCTCCGGCGTCGAACTGGGTGCGGGCGCAGGGCGCCACGATCGACGCCGACGCGCACGACTTCGCCAGCATCTACCGGGACGGGCAGCGGCTGCGCCTGGTGCGCAGCCTGGACGCGGGGACAGCCCCGCAGGCGCTCGACCACGCGGCGGCATCGCTCGAGCGGGACCGGCGGGAGCAGCA
>JAPPBA010000034.1 GCA_026705295.1 Candidatus Palauibacter australiensis | reverse complement strand
CCAGATCCCGCGCCCGTGCGTGCCGATCACGAGATCGTTCTCCCGCGCCTGGATCTTGATGTCGTCCACCGGCGCGGGCGGCATGTTCCGCAGCAGCGGGTGCCACGAGTTGCCCGCGTCGATCGAGAAATAGATGCCGATCTCGTTGCCGGCGAAGAGGAGGTTCGCCGCCCGCGGGTGCTGCTGGAGTGCGTTCAGCGACCAGCCGTCCGGGATCCCGTCCGCGACCGCCCGCCACGACTCACCGTAGTCGTGCGAAACGTACAGGTACGGTGCCATGTCGTCGTCGCGGTGGTTGTCGCCCGCTACCCATACGGTCCCCACATCGGCGTGCGACGCCACGATCCGGGTCATGTACAACCGGTCGGGCGCGTCCGGCATGTTCGGCGCGGTGTTCGTCCACGTCGCCCCGCCATCGCGGGTGACCTGCAGGTTCCCGTCGTCGGTGCCCGCGTAGACGACCATCGGGTCGAGCGGCGAGGCCTCAATCGAGACCAGGCTCCCGAAGCTGGTCGTCCCGTCGTTTGCGGACATCATCGGCTCGGAACCGGGGACCCCCATGATGTCGAGTGCCCCGCGGTCGATGTTTCGGGTCAGGTCTCCGGAGATCTGCTCCCACGTCTGTCCGTAGTCCGTCGACCTGAAGAGGGTGTTCCCACCGAAGTAGATCGTGTTCGGGTCGCCGGGCGACACCTCGATCGGCGCGTTCCAGTTCCAGCGGTAGTCGGGCGGGCCCTCGCCATCGTCCGCCGCGCGGCCCAGCGGCCGAATCCACAGCCGCTCGCCGGTCTTCAGATTCGACCGCATCAGGCGCCCGTCTTCGGCCTCCACCAGCATCATCTCGCCATCGGGGTGGATGACCGTGAAGTAGCCGTCGCTCATCCCCACGTTGTACCAGTCGCGCGGCCGGATCCCGTGGTCCGACCACGTCTCCGACGGGGCGCACCACGAGCCGTTGTCCTGCAGACCGCCGCACACGTGGTAGGGGTCGCGCTCGTCGACGTCGATCTCGTAGAACTGCGCGAGCGGAAGGTTGCGCAGTTGTCGCCACGTGTCCGAGCGATTCCAGCTGATCGCGACGCCCCCATCACCGCCCAGAATGAGGTGGTCGGAGTTCGCCGGGTTGATCCACAGCGCGTGGTGGTCGGGGTGAACCTCCGAGGCCGCGTCGGCGGTGAACGTGTAGCCGCCGTCGGAGGAGCGGTACAGGTCGCGTCCGCCCAGATAGACGCGCTCGGGGTCGTTGGGGTCGATGCGGATCTGGCTGTAGTACATGGGACGGTTGTTGGTCGCGCTGACCTGCGTCCACGTCTCGCCGCGGTCGGTCGACCGGTACACACCCGTCGGGCGGTTCGGGTCTTCCGCCCGGCCGCCGACCGGATCGACCTGTCCGGGCGCCCGCTTGTCGGCCTCGACGATCGCCATCACCAGGTTGCCGTCACGCCGGTAGATGTCGACCCCGATGCGGCCGAGGTCCCCATCCGGCAGGCCGCCTGCGAGCTTCGTCCACGTGTCGCCACCGTCCGTCGTCCGGTAGAGGCCGCTCCCCGGCCCGCCGCCGTTGAAGCCCCACACCTTGCGTTGCCGCTGGTACATGGCCGCGAACAGCGTCTTCGGATCGGCCGGGTCCATGGCTAGATCGATGGCCCCCGTATGCTCGTCCACGTAGAGGACCAGGTCCCACGTCTCGCCCCCGTCCCGGGTCCGGTACACGCCGCGCTCGGGGTTCGAGCCCCACAGGTGGCCTACGGCGGCCACGTAGGCGACGTCCGGGTTTCCGTGGTCGACCTGAATGCGCGAGACATGATGGGTTTCCTCAAGACCCAGGTGGACCCAGGTGCGCCCCGCGTCCGTCGAGCGGAATACGCCCATCCCCCATGGTGAACTCTGGCGGTTCTGCGGCTCGCCCGATCCCACCCACACGACGTTCGGGTTGGAAGGAGCGATGGTCACATCCCCGATCGACAGCATCGGCTGGTCGTCAAAAACGGACTCGAAGGTCGTCCCGTGGTCGGTCGTCTTCCACAAGCCACCGGTCCCCACGCCGACGTAGAAGGTGGACGGATCGGACTCGACGACGGCGATGTCGGCGATGCGGCCACCCATGATCGTGGGGCCGATCTCCCGCCATTCGAGCGCGGCGACCGCCGCGGCCATGTCCGGGTCCTGGGCCGGCGCGGGTGCGGGCCAGGCCGTGAGAGCGAGTACTGCGACGAACGAACGCGTGACCGGGAGCCCTGAGCGCGTATGCATCTTGCTCACCTCGTGTGTCAGTTGGCCGGAAGTGGCGCCGCCCGCCGCGAGCCCGGATCTTCGGGCTCGCGGCGGGCGGACTCCGTTGCGAAACGGTCAGCTTCGAACCGGAACGGACGTTTCAGCGCGTCGGCGGGATCGGCACCTCTATCGAATCGCCGAGGTCCGGGCGGACCCCCGCCGCCTGCAGCGCCGCGTAGAGCGCCGGCATGCGATCCTCGATTACGGCGTTGAGGCGGTCGATGGCGCCGGGCAGCGCGCCCCAGCCGCGCTCAAGCTGGTAGAGCATGTCCGCCGTCGGCGCCGTGTGATAGCCGGACAGGCCGCCGGACACGCCCGCCCCACCCCGGGCACTGTCGAGTTCGTCTCCGATCTCGTCCAGTTCCTCGCCCAGGGCCTCAAGCTCCGCATTCAGAGACTCTGCGACGTCGTGGCCCTCGAGCTGGTCCTCGACGGAGGACAGGTGCTCGCGCATCCGGGCCAGTGCCTGCAGCCCCTGGTTCGTCGGCTTCGCCAGCGCGTAGGCGCTCATGAGCGCCTCTTGGCGCGCCATGAGGTCGCCCTGGCTGATGTTCACGCGCGGATCGAGCCGCACCGTGACCGAGGTCTCGAGCGTCTGCCCCGCCGCGTCCAGCCGGGCCGTGTACGTCCCCGGGAGGACCTTCGGCGCCACGCTGCCGGAGCGGAAGAAGTTTCCACCGCCAGGCGCGGCCGGCGGCGGCTCGTAGCGCAGATCCCAGATGACCTCGTTGAGGCCGCGGTCGCCGCCGCCTTCGAGTTCACGGATGACCGAGCCGTCGGAGTCGAGGATCGCGATCGTCGCCTTGCCCGCCATCGCGGACATCGGCACCGGGTCGTCGCCGTTCGCGGAGGGACCGCCGGAGGTCACGATCCGTTCGCCGGTCTCGCCGCCTTCCTCGTCGGCCGTCGGGGCCTCCGGCAGGTCGCTGCCCAGCCAGTAGCGGATGCGGGCGCCCTGCGGCGGGTTCTCCGCCTCCCACACGCCCGGCGTCCAGCCCTGCGGCGTGTACGGGTTGTAGGCGACGGCCGACTGGGTCGAGAAGAGGTGCGCCTCGGAGGCGAGCACGGCCTGGCTCAGTTCTTCGAGCGGCGTGATGTCCTCCATGATCCAGATCCCGCGCCCGTGCGTGCCGATCACGAGATCGTTCTCGCGCTCCTGGATCTTGATGTCGTCCACCGGCGCCGGCGGCATGTTCCGCAGCAGCGGGTGCCACGAGTTGCCCGCGTCGATCGAGAAGTAGGTGCCGATCTCGTTACCGGCGAAGAGGAGGTTCGCGGCGCGGTGGTGCTGCGCCAGCGCGTTCAGCGACCATCCGTCCGGGATCCCGTCCCTCACCGCCCGCCACGACTCGCCGAAGTCGTTCGAGACGTACAGGTAGGGGGCCATGTCGTCGTTGCGGTGGTTGTCCCCCGCCACCCACACCGTGCCGGGGTCGGCGTGCGAGGCGACGATCCGCGTCATGTACAACTGGTCAGGCACGCCCGGCATGTTCGGCGCCACGTTCGTCCACGTCCCGCCGCCGTCCCGCGTGACCTGCAGGTTCCCGTCGTCCGTGCCCGCGTACACGACCATCGGATCGAGCGGCGATTCCTCGATCGAGATCATGTTACCGAAGGTCGAGGTCCCGTCGTTCGCCGACATCATCGGCTCGGAGCCGAGGACGCCCATGATCGAGAGCGTCTCGCGGTCGATGTTCTTCGTCAGGTCGGGAGAGATCTGCTCCCACGTCTGTCCGTAGTCGGGCGTCTTGAACACGACGTTCGACCCGTAATAGACCGTGTTCGGATCGCTCGGCGACACCTCGACCGGCGTGTCCCAGTTCCAGCGGAAGTCGGGCAGATCCTCGTCATCCCCTTCGGGGCGCCCCAGCGGACGCATCCGCAGCCGCTCGCCCGTCTTGAGGTTCACGCGCATCGGATTTCCGTTCTGGGACTCCGCGATCATCTCCTCGCCGTTGGGATGGAGGACGGTGAAGTAGCCGTCGCCGCTCCCCACGTTGTACCAGTCGCGGGGCCGGATCCCCTGGTTGGACCAGGTGTCCGACGGACCGCACCATGAGCCGTTGTCCTGGAGGCCGCCGCACACGTGATAGGGGTCGCGGTTGTCGACGCCGATCTCGTAGAACTGCGCGAGGGGCAGGTTCGTCAGCTGGCGCCAGTTGTCGGAGCGGTCCCAGCTGATCGAAACACCGCCGTCGCCGCCCAGGATGAGGTGGTCGGAGTTCGCCGGGTTGATCCAGAGCGCGTGGTGGTCGGAGTGGACCTCCGAGGCCGCGTCCGGCGTGAAGTTGTACCCCCCGTCGGAGGTGCGGTACAGGCTCGATCCGCCCAGGTAGAGCCGCTCGGGATCGTTCGGATCGATGCGGATCTGGCTGTAGTACATGGGGCGGTTGTTGGTCGTGCTCGTCTGCACCCAGGTCTCGCCGCGGTCAGTCGACTTGTAGGTGCCCGTCTTGCGGTCGGCGTCGTCCTGGGCACCGAAGCCCTGGCCCGGCGCGCGCGCGTCGGCCTCGACGATCGCCCAGACGAGGTTGCCGTCGCGGCGGTAGATGTCGAGCCCGATGCGGCCGACGTCACCCTCCGGCAGGCCGCCGGCGAGCTTCGTCCAGTTGTCGCCGCCGTCCATCGTCCGGTAGATGCCGCCCCCGGGACCGCCGCCGTTGAAGCCCCAAAGCGTGCGCTGCCGCTGGTACATGGCCGCGAACAGCGTCATCGGATCGCCGGGATCCATGGCGAGGTCGATCGCGCCGGTGTGCTCGTCGACGTGGAGGACGAGTTCCCACGTCTCGCCGCCGTCCATCGTCCGGTACACGCCGCGCTCCGGGTTCGCGCCCCACAGGCGGCCCATCGCCGCCACGTAGGCCACGTCCGGATTCCGCGGATGGACCTGGATGCGCGAGATGTGGTGCGTCGCCTCGAGTCCGAGATGGGTCCAGGTCCGGCCGGCATCCGTCGAGCGGAACACGCCCATCCCCCACGGGGAGGACTGGCGGTTCTGCGGCTCGCCCGAGCCGACCCAGACCACATTCGGGTTCGACGGCGCGAGCGTGATATCCCCGACGGAGAGCATCGTCTGGTCGTCGAAGACCGACTCGAACGTGCTTCCGCCATTGATCGTCTTCCACACGCCGCCCGTCGCGACGCCGACGTAGAAGGTGGACGGATCGGCCTCGTTGACCGCGAGGTCGGCGATCCGGCCGCCCATGATCGTGGGACCGATTTCGCGCCATTCGAGCGCCTGGACGGCCGCCTGCAGATCGGCGTCCTGCGCCAGCGCGGGAAGGGGGGCTGCGGTGAGGGCGAGCACCGCGAGGAGAGAAAGAGACACCGGGAGCCCTGAGCGCGTACGCATCTCGCTTACCTCGTTTCGGCAGGGGTTCCGCGGGAGGGAGCGGTCCGGGCAAGGAAGCGGTACCGGCCACCCCACCCGACCACACAGCCCGTATAGAATAGATGAACCCACCGGAATCTGAAACGGGGTCCCGCGAATCCGGCTTCCCAAGCCCGCTTCCGCCTGGCTTCCACCTCGTCTCCGCCCCGCGCCGCGTGTCTCCGCTTGACGGTTACGACATCGAGTCGTAAACTTACGACATGTCGTCGTGAAAACGTCGACGAGTCCGGAAAAAGAGCCGGGATGCGACAGGCGGGAAGACACCAATGACGGACGTGATTCTCCAGATCGGGGCCAGCAAGCTGGCGATCTCGATCGGGCTTGCGGGACTGGCGTGGATCGCGGCGCGGCGCCGCCGGAACCCGTCGCTGGCGCACGGGCTGTGGCTGCTGCCGCTCGCGGTCCTGCTCGTGCCGCCGTCCGTCTCGATCCCGGTCTGGTCGGCGGGCGTCGATGCGGCGGGGCTTGCGGCCGCGATCGGTGTTCTGGAGGCGGAGTCGGCGCCATCCGCCGGGGCTACGCTGCTCGAGTGGCTGCGGAGCCACGGCGGGGACACCCTCGTTTGGCTCTGGCTCCTGGGCAGCGCTTCCGTACTCGGCTGGACGCTCGTGCGCACGCTCCGCTTCCATCGCTCGCTCCTAGGCGCTTCGGAACCCGCGCCGCCCGAGGTCCGGCGCCTCGCGCGGGAGATCGCCCGCAGGCTCGGTCTCCGCGCGACCCCCGCCGTTTATGCGACGCGCGCGCAGCTCTCACCCATGGTGTGGTGGGCCGGCGGGAAGGTGCGGGTCCTCATCCCCTCGACACTGCTGGCCGAGATGAACGAGTCCGACCTGCGCTGCATCCTGGCGCATGAACTCGCCCATATCCGGCGCCGCGACCACGTCGTGCGCTGGCTCGAGTGGCTCGCGTGCGCAGCCTTCTGGTGGAACCCCGTCGCCTGGTGGGCCCGCCGACGGCTGCGGGCGTCCGAGGAACTGTGCTGCGACGCGCTCGCCGTCGCCGCGATCGCGGCCGAACCCCGCACGTACGCGGGGGCGCTGCTCCGGGTGATCGACTTCATCTCGAAGTCCCCGCTCCCGGGCCCCCTGACCTTCGCGAGTACGATCGATCGCTGCGGCCGAGCGTCGCGGCTTGAAAGGAGATTTCGTGTGATCATGACGAACCGAACCTCGACCCCCACCCCGCGCTGGCTCCGCGTCGCCCTGCGCTGCGGCGCCGTCTGCCTGCTCGCGGGCGGCCTCGTCTACTGCACCGACCAGTCGAACCTCACCTCCGTCGACCCGGCCTTCGTCCCGGCGAACGAGGAGGCGGTCCTGCACCTCGACGACCGGGGAGATAATCCGGCAGCCGTCACACCCCTACGGCCGCATGTGATGCGCAAGCTGATCGAGGCGATCGCCACGGAGCACGCTCTCCCGGCCGACCTCGCCGACGCCCTCGGGGACGCCGGGGAGGCGGCCCTCTCAAACCGCACTCCAGCCGACTTGTTCCTGGCCGTGACTCCGGCCGACGGGGCGCGAGGCCCCAAGGTCGTCGAGTTGGACCTCGCGGGGCTCCGATCCGTGACGCTTGAGGCCGGACTCCCGCCGCAAGCGGCGGCGGCCAAGTCCGAACTGGCCCGCCACCTGCGCGTGCGCCCTATCAAGCAGGACAGCTTCCTTAGCGAGACACACATCGAATGCACCCGTGCGGAAGGCTCGAGCGTGAGTTCCTCCGAGGGCGAAGTCGTCGCCCGCAAGATGACTTGTAAAGCGGCGGCCACCAGCCAGGGGAAGCTCCTCATTCGCACCAGCCAGGGGAACCTCCGCGTTCGCCTCAGGAGATAGTGCGGGGGGGTCACGCGCTCGATACCCCGGCGCCAAAGCCTATCGAGAAAGGGTTTCGCATGACGACACCGCGCCTGGCCAACGCCGAACTCGCGGTCATGGAGCGACTCTGGAAGGAGGGGCGCCTCACGGCCCGCCGGCTTCGCGACCTGCTCTATCCGGACACGACGAGGTCGGCGCACGGCACCATCCAGCGCCTGCTGCAGCGGCTCGAGGACAAGGGTTTCGTCCACCGTGACGCCAGCCTCGGCACGCAACTCTTCTCCGCCCGAATCAGCCGCGAGGCGTACGCATCCGCACGGCTCGAGGCGCTGGCCGACCGGATCACCGGCGGCTCCCTCGTGCCGATGATCACGCAGTTGATGGAAGAGCGGAAGCTCGAACCCGAGGAGATCGAACGCCTGCGCGAGATCCTGGAGGAAGGATGACCGACGCAGGGTAGCGCGCCCGGCCGGGTCGGGGGATCTTCGGCTTGCGACAGGCTGCGGGATCTGGATCGTCCCGCCTCCCAGCCCCAGCGAGCCGGAGCGTCACCCGAATGGCTGCCGAAATACGGATGGAGCGGATGACGTCGCCCGAGATCGGGGCGGCGATCGAGGCGGGAGTCACGACCGTCGTCGTCGCGGCCGGGGCGGTGGAGCAGCACGGGCCGCACCTGCCGCTGTTCGTGGACGCCGAGCACGGCGACCGGCTCGCGGTCGAGATCGCCCGGCGGCTCGGAGGCGCGCTCGTGGCGCCGACCATCCGCGTGGGATGGTCCGCACACCACATGGCGTTCCCCGGCACCGTCTCCCTCGAGAAGGAAACCTTCCTCGCCGTCTGCAGGGACTACGTCGCCAGCCTCGCGCACCACGGCTTCCGGCGCATCTGTTTCGTCCCCTCGCACGGAGGCAACTTCGCCCCCCTCGCCGAGGCGCGTGACGCGTTCAACGAAGCGGCGGGGTCCGACTGTTCCGTGGACGTATACGCGGACCTGGCCGAGGTCATCGGGGTGTGGCGCGAGGTCGCCGAAGCGGAGGCGGGGCTCGGGGGTCGCGTGGGCGGCCACGCGGACATCGCCGAGACGTCGATCATGATGGCCATGCACGACGGGATCGTCCGCGCGGAACTGGCCGAGCGCGGGCGCCTGACGACGCCCGAAGAGGAGCCGGAACTCATCCGGCGCGTGCTCAGCGAGGGGTTCGCGAGCGTGACGCCGAACGGCATCCTCGGCGACGCGCGCGGGGCGAGCGCCGAACTCGGCGAGACGATGATCGCGGCGCTGGCGGATCGAATCGCCGCGTTTTTCGCGGGGTAGCGACGCTCCGGATTCCGGCTCGGACCCGACGATGGAGATGACGGGATGACGCGAACGCGGACAGGCGCGATGGTTGCGCTCATGCTGGGAGTCGCGTGGCCCATCGCGGGCCATGGACAGGTGCGGCGGGGCCCGCCGGCCGCGCCGCCCGACACGTCCGCGACGATGACGGTCGAGGCGTACGACCCCCGCTCGACGCTGGTCGTGCCCGAGAACCCGGTCTCGCGCGCGGCCTTCCCCTTCGTAGATGTCCACCTGCACCTCAACGGGACGATGCCGCGCCCACAGCTCGACCAGCTCGTGCGCGACATGGACGCGCTCAACCTCGCCGTCGGCGTCAACCTGAGCGGCGGCACGGGCCCCCGCCTCGGGCAGCAGATCGAGGCTTTCGAGGCCGCGTATCCCGGCCGTTTCGTCGTGTTCGCGAACGTCGACTTCAGCGACATCGGGAACCCCGAATTCGGGGCGCTGGCCGCGGCCCGGCTGGAGGCCGACGTCGAAGCCGGCGCCCGCGGGCTCAAGATTTTCAAGAACCTCGGGCTGTGGCTCACCGATGCCGCCGACCGGCGCGTCCCCGTCGACGACCCGCGCCTCGACCCGATCTGGGCGAAGGCGGGAGAACTCGGCATCCCCGTCCTCATCCACTCGGGAGACCCCGCGTCGTTCTGGGAGCCGATGGACGAAAGCAACGAGCGCTGGCTCGAGCTTCGCCTCCGGCCCCGCCGCCGACAGACCGGCCCCCCCTCCTTCGAGCTGGTACTGGAGGAGCAGTTGAACATGTTCCGCCGGCACCCGGAGACGACGTTCATCGCCGCCCACCTCGCGTGGCTCGGCCACGACCTCGGACGCCTCGGACAGCTCCTGGACGAGATCCCCAACATGAACGTCGGACTCGGCGCCGTGATCTACGAGCCGGGCCGGCAGCCCCGCTTCGCCCGCGAATTCTTCACCGAGTACCAGGACCGCATCCTGATGGGGAAGGACTCCTGGGCGCCGGACGAGTACCCCACGTACTTCCGGGTGCTGGAGACCGCCGACGAGTACTTCCCCTACTACCGCAGGTACCACGCCTTCTGGCGCATGTACGGTCTCGACCTGCCGGACGAGGTCCTGCGGAAGGTCTACTTCGAGAACGCGCTCCGGATCATCCCCGACATCGACCGAAGCCGGTTTCCGTAGACTTGTCCGCGGGTCGAGCCCGCGCGCTATCTTCCCCGCGGCGGTCCAGTGGCACACGGCACCGATAGGCGGCACCGTTAAAGAGGACGTATAGATGAAGGATCCGGCGAAGAGAGCCCTCGACGCCTACCGGATGGCGATGTCGAAGGAGGAGGCGTACGACGCGGCGTACCGAGGGCTGGCCAACGCCACGCTCGCGGTGAAGAGGGCGGAGGAACGGCTGGAAACGGCTCGCGAGTCGAAGACGGACGCCGCAGCCCTGGTACACCGCGCGGCCGGGGCGTTCGTCGATGCCCTCAGGGACGCCGAGGAGGCGTACGCCGCGGCCGAGCAGGCGGGGACCGTTCCCGTGCGGGGTCCCATCGAGTTGAACGACGTGAACCGCGAATCGATCAGCCGCCAAGCCGACAAGGCGAGCGAACTGCGGAGCTGGCTGAAGCTCCTGGACTGACCGCGGCGCCGCCCCTTCCCGTCACATATCCGGATAGTCCGCCGTGGGCCCGAACATCTGGGGCACCGGCACGTCGAGGAGCCGCAGGTAGACGCCCAGTTGCGCCCGGTGGTGGACCAGGTGGTCGAGGATGAAGCTCCGCATCACGACCGCCTTGGGCATCGAGAAGCGATCCTCTCCCGCCACCTTGAGCGTCCACGAACCGGCGAAGGTCTCATCCGAGGTGGCCTCGATCGTCTCCCGCGCCGCAGCCGCGCTCTGTTCGAGCGCCGCGACGAGTTCGGCCGAGGACTTGAGTTCGGGATTCTGCGGCGGGCCATCGCCGTCCGGGGCCACGTCGAACTCGGACATGGTCAGCGTCGCCACGGTCCAGTTGGGGAGCATCGCGACGTGGGTCGCCAGTTCGCCGAGCGTCCACGACTTCTCGTGCGGGCGCCAGTCGAGGCGGTCGTCCGGCACGGCTTCCAGCGTGGCGCGGCAGCCCGTCACGATGTGGTCGAACTGCATGAGGGTCTGTTGAGCAATCATGGGAGACTCCGTTGTGGGTGCGCGGTCGCCGCCTTCCGGGCGGTGACGGTCCAGCGGGCGCGGTAACCTGCAATGTCCGCCTGGTGGAGGGAACCATGCGCCCGCCGCGGTACCGACGCTTCGCCCGGTTCTGCCGGAACGCCGGGCGTCTTGATCCGCATCGCGACTTAGCTAGATTATTAGCTAGATTATTAACTAGATACTGAGTTCCGGAGGGGAGATGTCGCACGTCGTGAACGTTCATGAAGCCAAGACACAGTTGTCTCGCCTTCTGGCACAGGTGGAAGCTGGAGAGGACATCGTCATCGCTCGCCGCGGCGAGCCGGTGGCACGGCTGGTGGCCTGCAAGCCGGCCGGCAAGCGCCAACCGGATGTTCTAAGGGACCGGATCGTGATCCCCGACAGCTTCTTCGACCCGCTTCCGGAGGAGGAACTGGCCGCCTGGGAAGGCAGATAGCGGTGCGCGTGTTGCTGGACACGCATGCGTTTCTCTGGTGGCTCGCGGACAGCGGGCGGCTGTCCCGAAAGGCTCGCCGTCTTATTTCGGACGAGACGAACGACATCGCCGTCAGCGCGGCTTCCGCGTGGGAAATCGCGACGAAGCACCGGATCGGCCGACTGCCGGGTGGCGAGGCGGTGGCCCTGGATGTGGCCGGCCGCATATCCGATCAGGGGTTCAGCGAACTTGCCATCAGCGTCAGCGACGGGGAACGCGCCGGGCGCCTGCCCGGCCCCCATCGGGACCCCTTCGACCGAATGCTCGCAGCACAGGCTCTCGCGCGCGGCCTTCCGATCATCTCGATCGACGGAGTATTCGACCGCTACGGTCTGGATCGTCTCTGGTAGCTACTCGCGCTTTGCTCGAGGTTCCGGATCCCTCGCGGGCGCCGAATCGATGCGCCGCACGATGCCGCGGAGCATGCCGCGGAAGATCAGCCGGTGGATGGGATAGAGGAGGTACCAGTACAGCAGGCCGCCGAGGCCCAGCGGGTCGAAGATGGCGGTCTGCGTGATCCGGCTGCCGACCTTTCGGGGTTCGACTTCGAACTGGAGCCAAGCGCGTCCCGGGACCTTCATCTCGGCCCGCAGGCGGAGCAGGCGGCCGGGTACGACGGCCTCCACGCGCCAGAAGTCGAGCGGGTCGCCGGGGCGCAGCTCGGTCGGATGCGGCCGGCCGCGCCGCATGCCGACCCCGCCCAGGAGGAGATCCGCGGATCCGCGCAGCACCCACAGCCAGTTGGCGTAGTACCAGCCGTTCGTGCCGCCGATGCGCTCGATCGGCACGAAGGCGCGCTCGGCACCGACTTCCACCACCGCCTGCTGCCGGTCGACGATCCGGGAACCCACGCGTTTCCCGCCCCAGAGCGGCTGCCCGCCGCCTGACGAGACGGCGTCGCTCCACCGGGTCCGGGCCATCTCGCCGTCTTCGTCGCTCAGCGCCCGCTCGATCGCCTCGCGCACATCGAGAGGACGGACCGGGAAGCGTTCAAGGGCCGCGGCATCGCGCACGACCGTCTGGTTCCGCAGGCTGGTCACGAGCTTCCGGCCCACCCGCGCATACACCGGCGTGACGAGACCGAGCCACAGGCTCGACAGTCGCGGACTGAGGAGGGGGACCGGGACCATCACGCGCCGCACGCCGACCTGGCGCGCGTACTCGTGCATCAGTTCGCCGTAGGTAACGGGACTCGGCCCGCCGATCTCGAACACCGCGCTGCGCTCCAGGTCGAGATCGAGCCCGTGGATCAGGTAGGCGATAACGTCGTCGATCGCGATGGGTTGGGCCGGCGTCCGGACCCAGCGCGGCGTAACCATGCACGGCAGCTTGTTGACCAGGCTCCGCAGGAGTTCGAAGGAGAGCGACCCCGATCCGATGATGATGGAGGCGCGGAACTCCAGCGTGGGCGGCCCTTCGGCGGCGAGGATGCGGCCGACTTCCCGCCGGCTCGCGAGGTGGGGCGACAGCTCGCCGTCGCCGATGAGGCCGCCGAGATAGATCACCCGGCGCACGCTCCGCACTCGCGCGGCACGGGCGAAATTGCCGGCACCGAGGCGGTCCTGTTCCTCGAAGTCGGCCTTCGATCCCATCGAATGGACGAGATAGTAGGCGGTGTCCACCCCCTGAAGCGCTTCAACGAGCGAGTCGGGATCCAGCACGTCGCCCGCCAGGATCTCGGTCCGGCTCGAGAACCGGTTGGCGACGTACCGCGGGTTACGAGCGAGACAGCGAACCCGTTCTCCGCGCGCCTCGAGCGCCGGGACGAGCCGTCCACCGACGTATCCGCTCGCCCCGGTGACGAGAACGCGACGTGGCCGCCACTCCGGGCTCCGTGTTGGGGGCAATCGGGGCGCCGGCTGCGGGTCAGTCGTCGTGCTTGCCGGTGTCGCCGCGGCGGATCTCGAAGTCGCGGCGGTCCCGGTAGGTCACGGCCTCGCCACACGGGGCGCGGGCGATCAACTCCATGATGTGGGGTCTCCGCTCTTCGTCCGTCATCCGCCGCCGCCTGTGTCGATCCGGCGGAATTCCAGCGTGCCGACGCTCAGAACGGTCGTGCCGCGTTCGATGAGGCCGGTGATGCGATCGTCGGACCGGATGCGACCGTCATAGCGCTCCGAGGACTCGCCGTAGTCGAGCGTCAAGAGGACCCTCGAAGGCTCGTGCACGCCGCTCACCGTGCCGGGAGACACCTGCTCGGCGGGGTGCGGGAGGCGGCGGAAATCCGTTCGGCTGACCCGGCCCGAGACGTTGCCCTGCCCGTCCTCCCGCAGCCAGAGCTGCCAGGACACGCCTCCCCCGTCGATCAGACTCACCGCGCCGAGCCAGCTCCCTTCCAGCGGCCTCTCCGCCGGATCCGTCGCGAAGCCGCACCCCCCAACCGTCGCGCAGAGGATGATGAAGGCGACCGCTCCCAAGCTTCGACGGAGTGCGCGCACCACGGCTCTCCCGGCTACGGCAAACCTCCGCTTCACGTGGCGACCTCCTCTCCTGGTTCGGGGGAACGTGGGTGCGCATTCCCGCGACATTGTCAGGTGATATGATACAGCCCGCTCGCTCGTTGTGTCTCGTGTACGGAGCGAGTCGATCCCGAACCTTCGCGAGGCGCATGCCCCAGTTTCTCCAGGACGCCCGGCCCTTCGTCCGCGTCACACTGCTCGCGGCGGCGGCGCTCTACGGCGGGTGCGGGCCGGAGGCGCTCGACTGGGTCGAGGAGGACGGATACCGCTGGGCCGAACTTCGAGTGTCGGGGGACGACGAGCCGGGGTTCGAGCGGCTCGACCCTTCGGAGACGGGGATCTCGTTCGAGAACGTGGTGACCGAGGAGCAGTACATCGCAAACAGCCACTATCTGAACGGGTCCGGCGTCGCGGCGGGAGACGTGGACGGCGACGGCCGGATCGACCTCTACTTCGCCGGGATGGACGGGCCGAACCGGCTCTACCGGAACCTTGGCGGCTGGCGCTTCGAGGACATCGCCGAGGAGGCGGGGGTCGCAGCGGCGGACCGCTTCTCGACGGGCGCCGTGTTCGCGGATGTGGACGGGGACGGAGACCTCGACCTCCTGGTCAACGCGCTCGGCGGACCGAACGCGCTCTACGTAAACGACGGCACCGGCCACTTCACGGACGGGACGGACGAGGCGGGGCTCTCGTCGACGCTCGGGAGCATGTCGATGGCGCTCGCCGACATCGACGGGGACGGGGACCTCGACCTGTACGTGGTGAACAACAAGGTCGCGACGGTGCAGGACCTTTTCCCCCCCGAAGTCCTTCAGCCGAGCAGCCTCTACCGGCAGACGGAGGACGGGTTCGAGATCCTCCCGGAATGGCGGGAGCACTTCACGCTCGGCGAGATCCGAGAGGGGATGGTCCCCCGGCTGGAGCTCGCGGAACCCGACCGGCTCTATCTGAATGACGGAACGGGACGATTCACGCCGGTGCCCTGGACGGAGGGCGCGTTCCTCGACGAGGAGGGACGCCCGCTGGAGGCCGAGCCGGTGGAGTGGGGACTTGCGGCCCGCTTCCAGGACATGGACGGGGACGGGGATCCCGACCTGTACGTCTGCAACGACTTCCACAGCCCCGATCACATCTGGATCAACGACGGCGCCGGGCGATTCCGGATGCTGGCGCCGCTCGCCATGCGGAGCACGAGCTTCGCGTCCATGGCGGTTGATTTTTCGGACGTGGACCGGGACGGCTTCGCGGACTTCTTCGTGGCGGAAATGTTGAGCCGGGAGCAGCGGCTGCGCATGAAGCAGATCGTCGGCGGCGTCGCAGACCCGCAGTTCGCGGGACGGATCCGGAACCGGCCGCAGAAGCCGCGCAACACGCTCTACGTGAGCCGGGGGGACGGGACCTTCGCGGAGGCCGCACAGTTCGCGGGCCTCGACGCATCCGGCTGGTCGTGGGGAAGCACGTTCGTAGACGTCGATCTCGACGGGTTCGAGGATCTGCTCGTTGGAACCGGGCACTTCTACGACGCGATGGACAAAGACGCGGCGCAGAGGGTGGGTTCGATGGACTGGCGGCAGCGGATTCTCGGCTTCCCGCCGCTGCGCCTCTCCAACATCGCCTTCCGCAATCGCGGAGACCTGACCTTCGAGGAGGTGGGCGAGGCGTGGGGGTTTGCGGGGGAGGAGGACATCACGCACGGCATGGCGGCGGCGGATCTCGACGGGGACGGGGATCTGGACGTCGTCACGAACCGGCTGCTCGCGCCCGCGGGCGTGTACCGGAACGTGGGGAGGGCGCCGCGGGTGGCCGTGCGGCTCGTCGGTCGGCGGCCTAACACGGAGGGCGTCGGCGCCCGGGTCCGTCTGTCGGGGAGCGGGTTGCCGGCGCAGACGAAGGAGATCGTCGCGGGAGGTCTGTACCTCTCCGGTTCCGAGGCGCTGGCCAGCTTCGCCGCCGCCGGGGGAGAGATGACGCTCGAGGTCGTGTGGCGGGACGGGACGGTGGTCCGCGTGGAGGACGTCCGCGCGAACCGTATCTACGAGATCCGCGAGCCCGCGGGCCGCGGCGCGGAGGCGGCTCCGGCGGCGGCTCCGGGGGCGGCGGAAACGGACACACCCCTGTTCGACGACGTGTCCGAGCTGCTTGGGCACCGTCACCGGGAGAACGCGTTCGACGACTTCGCGCAGCAGCCGCTCATCACGTGGCGTTTGGGACAGGGCGGCCCGGGCGTCGCGTGGAGCGATATCGACGGTGACGGGGACACCGACGCCCTGGTCGGCGGCGGGGGCGGGGTCGGCCTCTCGGTCTTCCGCGGCGACGGCGAGGGCGGGTTCTCGCCGGACCGGGGCGCGCACGGCGGCGGGGCGGCCGGGGCGGCGCCATCCCCGGGCGACCAGACGGGCCTCGTCATCGTCCCCGGCCGGGCCGGCGCCACGGTGGTCGTCGGAACCGCGACGTACGACGGCACCGACCGGGCGGCCACCTCGGCCACGCTGCTGCGGGCCTCCGGCTCGGTGCTCCGGGAGGCGCAGACGCTCCCGGCCGCCGAGTCGAGCACCGGCCCGCTCGCGGCGGCCGACGTCGACGGGGACGGCGACGTCGATCTCTTCGCGGGAGGGCGTGTGATCCCCGGCCAGTACCCGGCTGCGGCGACCTCTCGCCTCTTCCTCAACGAGGGCGGCCGCTACGTCCTCGACGACTCGAACGCGGCGGTTC
>JAPPBA010000033.1 GCA_026705295.1 Candidatus Palauibacter australiensis | reverse complement strand
GGCCTGCTGCGGCGTGCGCCCCGCGCCTATCCGCGAGACGACATAGTACCCGGCGCACGACTTGATCACGTCCTCGCCCCGCCCCGTCACGGCGGCGGCGCCGATGTCGTTGTCGACGTAGAGCCCGGCGCCGATGATCGGCGAGTCGCCCACGCGGCCCGGGACCTTCCAGGCGAGTCCGCTCGTCGTCGTGATGCCCGACACGTTTCCCTGTGCGTCGACCGCGAGCACGTTCGTCGTGCCGTAGCGGTGGAGGAGGGCCTCGGCCAGCACGTAGTCCCGGTCGGGGCCGTCGCGGCCCGGCAGATCGAGCAGTTCCGCCCACTGCTCGGCCTCGTCCAGCCCGCCGTCTCCCGAGCCGCCACGCGGGCGCCGCAGGTGGTCCGGCGGTCCCCAGTCGTCCGTGTCGGACAGGCGCTCGCGCCAGCGGAGCCAGATCTCGCGCGACTTCGGCGTCATCAGGTCCTGGACCTCGAAGCCGAAGCCCACGGCGAAGCGCTGGGCGTAGTCGCCGATCAGCATGACGTGGTCGGTGCGCTCCATCACGAGCCGGGCCACCGAGGCGGGAGTGCGGATCCCCTCGATGCCCGCGACCGAGCCCGCGTTGTACGTCGCTCCGTCCATGACGGACGCGTCGAGTTGCACGATTCCTTCCGCGTTCGGCAGACCGCCCCAGCCGACGCTCGTCTCATCGGGGTCGAGTTCGATGATGTTCGCGCCGCGCTCGACCGCGTCCATCGCCGTGCCGCCACCCGACAGGATCTGCCACGACGCCGCGGCCGCCCGCCGGCCCGTGTCGTTCGTGTGGCTGGTGATCATCATCGGCGTCGTCGCCCGTCCGCTCGACGACAGAGACGGTCTGGATCCGCTCGCCGACGCTCGCGCGGGTACGGCTCCCGCGACGGCGGCTGCCGCGCCCAGGCTCAGGCCTCGACCGATGAAACCGCGACGATTCATCTCGGACATCTCATCCCCCGTTTCCTGGTGTGAGTCTCACCTCGCCCCAAACTGATGCGAGATCCGCTTCTCACGCCAGCGTCCGGCCGGGACCTCCGGCCTGCCGCCGGCGGCAACCCGCGGCAAGCCGGCCTGAAAGTGACGCCGCGAGCGCGGCGGTCGTGTGGAAAGCGTACGCGGAAAAGCGTACGACGTACTGGCATCGGACGCCCCGGATTGCGAAGATGCTGCGAAGATGGAGGAACCATGAATCGAACCACACACCGTGTCGCTCCGCTCCTGGCGCTACTGCTCGCGGGCTGCGCCACCGCGCCCGTCTCCTTCCAGGGCGTCGCGCCCCCGGGGCTGGAAACCGCCTACCAGTGCGCGGTCGCGCAGTTGAACCTCATGGACTACACGATCGAGGACGGGAACCTCGAGGCCGGGTTCGTGCGGGGTCGCCGGCAGACATCCGGCGTCGTACAGGAACTCTTCACCGGGGCCTCCCACCACGACATCCTCACGGCGAGCGTGTTCGACAACCCCGCCACCGGCAACACGCACATTCGGGTCGTCGCCTCGCGGGTCGCGGACCACGACATCGGGCTCGTGGCCGGGCTCGACGACGACGAGGAACAGGGCGAGAACCGGCTCGGGCCGTCCGACTCCGGCAAGGCGGACGCGCAGCGTCTGCTCACCAACTGCGGCGTGGTCGCGGCGACCGGAGGACCGGCGCCGCAGTGATCCGGCTCGCCGCACCCACAACTCTCGTCATCTGCCTCTCCCTGCTGGCCGCACGGCCGGCCGGCGCCCAGTCCGAGGTGTTGTTTCGGCTGGCGCCCGAAGCGGGTTGGCTTTCGGGGGAACACTCCAAGCGCGTGACGGCGGGAGGCGGATCGAGCGAGAGCGCGACGACGGCCTCGGGCCTCACGCTCGCCGTCAACCCATCTCTCGGACTGCGCACGCGCGTTCTCGGCGGCCTGCTCGCGGGCATGGAGTTCGAGGGGGTGCTCGTCGCCCGCGGGAAGATCGAAGGGATGATCGAACCCACCCCGAACGGCGAACCGCACGATGTGTGGCCCGGCGAGTGGGACCTCCACGACCGGTCCGGCCTTGGGGTCAACGTGCTCCTCGGACTCGGTCCCGGAGGCAGCTCGACACACGGCTATGTGTTCGGCGGGATCCGCCGGATGTGGACCGAATTCGCGACGAGCGGCGTCAACCCGGAAACGCGCGAGGTCGGCGAACGGCGCGAGCAGCGTGCCCGCTGGCCGTCAACCGTCGGCATCGGCCTGACGCTGAACCGCCGTTGGCTCATGGACCTGCGGCTCGGCTACTCGCGGTCGCTCACCGAGTGGACGGTGGAGATCCCCGGCGTTCTGCTCGACTACGGATACTCGGCGAGCGCCGTCACGCTCTCCCTCGGGGTCGGCCCGCCCCGCTGACCCGGCCCGCGGCTCGTCTCACCGGACTTCGACGGGCAGCCTCCGGACCACAATACTCGGGATATCGAGTTCGTCGAGTTCCACGAAGGCGACGAGGCCGTCGGGCCCGAACGCGTCCGGCATCTTCGTGGCTCCGACCGCGAACGTCCCCAGGTACTCGCCGTCCGCGCGCATCACGTCGATGGGTCCGAAGCCGGCCCACGGTTCCTCGCCCTGGCGCTCCACCCAGAGGGCGCCGTCCCACGTCGCGTGCAGCGCCGAAAGGACCGGGATCACGTCGAAGAACTCTTGATCCTCGATTTGCGCCCGCAGCGCCTCGGTCGTCGCCTCCTGGAAGCTCGCCGGGATCTCCACGCCGCTGCCAGCGCGGAAGCCGGCGGCGAGTCCACTTCCCTCTTCCAGGTCCCGAAGCCGGCGCTCGCGGACCTCCTCGCGGATCCGGCGCGTGACGGGCTCGGGGCGGAGGTCGCGACTCAGGACCCGGATCACTCGCCCGGCCCCATCCGTTACCTTGATCGCGTAAGCGGTGGAATCGGAGTAGGCGATCCCGCCGTCGGGGAGCACATCCCAGAGAAACCCGGGTTCGAACCACCGCTGGCCGCTCATCATCATGGTGAGCATGCCTGTCGGCTCCGTCAGGTCGTCGAGGGAGAGTTCCGGCGGCTCGTCCTCCCCGGCGGACGGGCGCCAGCCCTCAAGGATCGGCTCCCGGGACACGGCCTCCCCGCGAAGATCCAGCCGCTCGAGCCCGCGGTCGTCGACCCGCTCCTCGCTCGGCGTCTCCGCTCCGAGGAGCTCACCGAACAGGTCCGTGAGCGCGCCGACTGTCGACGGGGGGCCCTGAGCAATGAGCGCCAGCCCGGTCGGATCGGGGCGAAGCTCCGAGCCCATGCTGCCCGCACCCCCCAACGGGTCGCTGTCGCCTCCCGCGCGCACGAACCGCTCGAACTCGCCGTCCGGGCCGAATACCTGGTAGGCGCCGTGCCCCATGTCGGCGATGGCGAGCCGCCCATCCGGCCAGACCGCGAACCCGGTGGGCCGGTTGATCTCGCCCGGTCCTTCGCCTGGGCGACCGACGACGCGGACCAGGGTCCCGTCGGTGTCGATCACGACCACGGAACCGGAACCCAGGAACCCCTCCATGGCGTAGAGTCGGCCAGCCGCATCGAAGCGCACGTCGGGAGGCACGGCGAACTCCGCCCACTCGGGCGCGTCGAACCCACCGACGCGGTACACCTCGGGGAAGTCCGCCGCGAGCGGCACGTCCTGCCCGTGGAGGCCGTCGCCCGTGCCCGCCACTCCCGCGCAGGCGACCAGAGTCAGAAGAGCCCTGCTCATCTCGATCGCTCCCGTCAGCGGTTCAACAGGTCGAGGGCGACTTCGCGCGCCTCGTCCATGGTGTCGACGACATGGCCGTCGGGCAGCCCCGCGAGGATGTTGAGAGTGCCCAGCGTTTTTTCGACGGAACCGGACACCGCCATCACGATCACCTGGGTGCGGCTCTTCTCGGCAACGCCCAGCAGTTGGCGTATGACCATGGCGGCGCTGTCGTCGAGATACTTGGCGTCGGAGAAGTCGAAGATGACGATTTCGTGGTCCTTGATGTCCTTCCCGATCACGCTCACCAGCTTGTGGGACGACGCGACGGTGAACGCGCCTCGGAGCGCGACGAGGCCGACCCGGGCCGAGTACTCGTCCACCGCGTCCGCGCCTTCGACACCCTCGAAGAACACCCGGTCCAGCAGCGGCACGGAGAGCACGTTGTCGAGTTCAAGGCTCTCGATCTGCCGCGCGTGCGCCATGCCCGCGACGATGAGGCCGATGGCCACGGCCGTCACGAGGTCGACGAACACCGTCAGGGCGAGCGTCAGCACCAGCACGAACAGGTGGTCGCGCCGAATGCGGTGAAGGTGGGCCAGGAGGGGCCAGTCGATGATGTCCCACCCGACCTTGATCAGGATGCCCGCGAGTACTGCATGGGGGATCGGCTCCAGGTACCGGCCCAGGCCCAGCAGAACTCCCAGCAGGAGGATCGCACGCAGAGCGCCGGACATCCGCGTGAGGCCGCCGGCGCGGATGTTGACGACCGTCCCCATCGTGGCCCCCGCTCCCGGCAACCCGCCGAACAGGCCCGCGATCGTGTTGCCGATGCCCTGGCCTACGAGCTCGCGATTCGAGTCGTGCTGCGTGCCGGTCAGCGAGTCGGCCACGAGCGACGTGAGGAGGCTGTCGACGGATCCGAGGAGGGCGAGGACGAGCGCCGGATGGAAGGCGCGGGCCAGGAAACTCGCGGAGGGCAGACTCAACTGCAGCTCCGGCAGACCGGTGGGGATCGCGCCGATGGTCGGCACATCGGTGAGCCAGAAAACGCCCAGGGCGGTCCCCGCGATCAGGGCGACGAGCGGGCCGGGGAGCAGGCGGGACAGCCGCTGCGGCCAGAAGATGCTCACCGCAAGGGTCGCCGCGCCGATGATGAGGGCGCCGCCGTTCAGGTTCGCCAAGGCTTCCGGGAGCGCCCGCACCGCGTCCATGGGACCGCCCGCCGCCGTGGGCGCGCCCAGGAAGGGCAGGATCTGGATCAACATGACGATGATGCCGATCCCGGACATGAACCCGGAGATCACGGCGTAAGGCGTGTACACGACGAATCGGCCCGTCCGCAGCAGGCCCAGCGCGGTCTGCAGCAGCCCCGCCAGCACGACGACGGTGAAGGCTTCGCCAAGCGTCGAAGCATGCGTCGTCACGATGACCGCCATGGCGACGGTCATGGCCGGCGTGGGCCCGGATATCTGGAACCGGTTGCCGCCGAATACGGATGCGAAGAAGCCGACCGCAATCGCGCCGTACAGGCCGGCGGCGGCGCCGAGCCCCGAGGCGACGCCGAAGGCCAGGGACACCGGCAGGGCGATTACCGCCGACGTGACGCCGCCGAACAGGTCCCCGCGCAGCGTAGGGAGATCGTACTTCAGGCGCCGCTCCTTTCCGGCCGTCCGCCCCTCAGTCCGTCCCGGTATCGCACATTCGATCGGGGACAGGTTACTCTGCGAACGCCTCGGAGGGCGAGCAACTACCGCCTCGCTCTCGGCAGCGACGCCGACGCAGGGCTTCTGCCAGGGACTGCCACGGTAAGGAATGAACGCAACCCGCGAACGCTGGGGAAGCCCGCTGGGCTTCATCCTCGCCACCACCGGATTCTCGGTGGGACTCGGCAATATCTGGAGATTCCCCTACCTGGCAGGCGAGAACGGGGGAGGTGCGTTTCTCCTCATCTACGTGCTGCTGGCGGTCCTGATCGGGATCCCGCTGTTTACGGCCGAAATCAGCCTCGGGCGGCGCGCGCAGGCGACACCGCTGGCCGGGATGCGGAAGCTCGCGGGACGAAGCCCCTTCCGCGCGATCGCCTGGCTCGGCGTGGGCGCCGCGTTCCTGATCATGTCCTACTACCAGCTCATCATGGGCTGGATCGCGGCCTACTTCGTCCGCGCGTTCCGGGGAGGGTACGACGCCGGAAGCGTGCAGGCCGCGGCGGAGTCGTTCGCGGCCTTCACCTCGCGCCCGGGCGAGGTTCTCGCCTATACCATTCCGGTGATGCTGCTGGCGGGGCTCATCATCACCCGCGGGTTGCGGCGCGGGATCGAGCGCGCGGCGCGACTCCTGATCCCCATCCTCTTCTTCTTCCTCATCGGACTCGGGATCGTCTCGCTACAGTTCGACGGGGCGTGGGAGGGCGTCCGGTGGTACCTCGCGCCCGACTTCTCGGCCGTCGGTCCGGAGACGTGGCTCGCGGCGCTCGGGCAGGCCTTCTACTCCATCGGGGTCGGGATGATGGGCGCGTTCGTGTTCGGGAGCTTTCTGCATCCGCGCCGGAGCGACATCCCCGGAAGCGCCGCCTCCATCGTGGCCTGCGACACGCTCGCCGCGGTCCTCGCCGGGTTCGTCATGTTCCCCGCCCTGTTCGCCTTCGGCATGGAGCCGGACCAGGGCGCGGGCCTCCTCTTCATCACAATGGCGGGTCTCTTCGGCCGTCTGCCGGCGGGTGAGGTGGCCGCGGCGTTCTTCTTCTTCTTCGTGTTCATCGCGGGGCTCACATCGTGCCTCGCGCTGCTCGAAGCCCTCACGGCGAGCGCCATGGATTCGCTGGGCTGGAGTCGCCGGCGATCGCTGTGGACCGTGCTCGCGGTCCTCTTCCTCGCGGGGGTCCCGCTCGCGCTCGGCGGCGGGCCGTGGGCCGCGGTGCAGCTCGGCGGCCGCGGCCTGTTCGAACTCGCCGACTACGTGTCGGGGAACATATTCCTCACGGTGAGCGGGCTCGCGATCTCCCTCTACGTCGCCTTCGCGTGGGGGTTCGAACGGTTCCGCGCGGAGACGAACCAGGGGGCGGGGCGCTTCCGGATCACCGCCGCCTGGGGTCCGGTGATGCGCTTCGTCGTGCCGGTCGCGGTGGGGCTCGTCGTGCTGGCCGGACTCGGCCTCCTGGGCTAGCAGCCCGCGGCAGGAGCCCGGCCGCGTTCGACCGCTGCCGGCCGGGCCGGGCGTTCACGGCTGGAGTCGGGTGATCGCCCATTCGCCGCCCGCTTCGTCGCTCCCTTCGCTCGGCGTGTACTCGAGGCGGTCGTGCAGCCGGTTGGCGCGACCCTGCCAGAACTCGATCCGGTCGGGAACCAGGGTGTATCCGCCCCAGAAATCGGGGAGTGGCACGTCCCTCCCCTCGAACCGGGCCTCCGCCTCCGCCACCTGAGCCTCGAGCCCGGCGCGATCGGCGATCGGGCGGCTCTGTGCGGAAGCCCACGCGCCGATCTGGCTCCCGCGGTCGCGCGTCGCAAAGTACGCTGCCGAGTCTTCCGCCGCGAGGCGCTCGACACGCCCTTCAACGCGCACCTGCCGCTCGAGCACGGACCAGTGGAAGCAGAGCGAGGCCTGTGGATTGCCGTCCAGTTCCGCGGCTTTGTGGCTGCCGTAGTTGGTGAAGAAGCGGAAGCCGTCGGGGCCGACGCCCTTCAGGAGGACCATCCGCACCGAAGGCCGCCCGTCGCCGGTCGCCGTCGCGAGCGCCATCGACTCGGGCAGGAGCAACCCCGAGGCCTCCGCATCCCGGAACCAGTCGCGGAACAGATCGTATGGGTCCGCCGCCGCCTCGAGGACCGGCAGCCCGCGCGTCACCCCGTGGGTGAGCGTACGGATCGCCCGCAAGTGGGTGCGAAGGTCGTCGAATTTGCTCACTCGGCTGGCCTCGGTACGGGGAGTTCGGGTGCCCACAGTGTCCATGGAGCGACGCGAGCGGTCAACCCGGATCGCGGATCGCACCGTCAAGCGAAGGGCGCGGGAGAGGTTACGGCGCGGAACCCGGGCACACGCCTTCGCCCTGGTGGCGGGGAATGCTTCGGAGCCAATCCTGGAATTCGGCGTTGGGGGGAGAACACAAGCCGGTGAGTATCCAGTCGAACGTGATGAGTCGCAGACTCACGAGTTCCTGCGGAAGCGGCCCGCGCAAATCCGCGTTGGTGAACAGGTACAGGTGCCGGAGCGCGGAAAGCTCTCCGAATTCGGAAGGTACGGACCCGGACAACTCGTTTACCTGAAGTCCGAGAAACTCGACGGCCGAAAGGTTGCCCAACTCCGGTGGGATCGGGCCCGTCAACACATTGCAGCACAGGGACAACCGAGCCAGGTGACGCAGCTTCCCCAGACTGGACGGGATCGGCCCGGACAGTTGATTCATGTGGAGCTTGAGGTCGCGGAGATTGGAGAGGTCTCCGAGCGCCGAGGGAATGGCGCCGGTGATTCGATTGCCGGCGAGCGAGAGAACCTCAAGACCCGAGAGGCTGACCAGATCCGGTGGAATCGGGCCGCTCAGGTCATTCTGCTCAATGTCGAGAACCGTGAGGTTCCGCAGGCCTGCGAGTGCCGCGGGAATCGGGCCGGTCAGGCGGTTGAAGGCGAGGTCCAGCACCTCGAGATCGCTCAGTTGGGCGAGTTCGAGCGGAACCGGTCCGGTGAGCCGGTTGCGACCCGCGAACAGATCGTTCGAGAGGTCCAGTACTCTCAGGCCGGTGAGGCCGGACAGCTCGGCCGGGATCGGGCCCGTGAGCGCGTTCACGGCGAGACTGAGTTCTTCGAGCTCCGTGAACTCCGCCAAGTATCCCGGGATTTCACCGGTCAACCCGTTGTATGACAGGTTGAGACGCCGGAGATTCGTGAGGTGTGCGAATTCCTCCGGCAACGGGCCCTCGAGCCCGATGCCCGAAAGATCCAGTCCGGTTACCCGGCCCTCCGCATCGGCGGTCACTCCATGCCATTGGCCGGTCGGCGCGTCCGTCAGCCAGTTGTCGCTTCTCGTCCAGCGCGAGCCCCCGGTGGCGTTGTACAGCGTCACCAGGGCAAACCTCTCCGACACGTTCACAACGATCCGCGCGGTCGCGATGAGACCGGTTCCGGACCCCTGCACGGATATTGCCACCGATCCCGGCGCTATCGCGGTCACCAGGCCGGCGGCGCTGACCGTAGCCACCAACTCGTCGTCGGAGCGCCACGAGAAGTCCACCCCGGTAACCGGGTTTTCGTTCGCGTCCAGAGCTTGCGCGGTCAGCTGGAGCGTTTCCAGCGCGTCGATCGTGGCCTGGCCGGGTGACACCGTCAGCGCGGTGACCGCCTGCGAAACCGTGATGGCGGCGGCTCCGGAGGCGCCGCCACCCTGCACGGTGGCCGTGATGTTCGTGGCTCCGTTGCCTACCGCCGTAACCAGCCCGGCGGGATCGACCGTCACGATTCCGCCATCGCTGCTCGCCCAGTTCACGCCGATGCCGGACATGACCGTGCCGGTCTGATCGCGAACGGTCGCCGTCAGTTGCACCGTCTGTCCCAGGGCGGCCAGGACCGCGGACGAGGGGGTGATCGCCAGTGTGGTGGGTACGGGCGCTCCCGGCGGTGCGGTTCCGGGTTCGCCGTCGCCACACCCCAGAGCCAGCAGCGGCGCGAGAAGCAGAACGCGGCAACGGTGAGGATGCGGGGCTCGCGCCCCGGGCTGCGCGCGGAGTCGAAGAGGTGCCATCGTCCATCCAGCCCCGTGTGGTCGACCACCATGGGCGACGCGCACCACGATGCGGTCGCCGATGCCGGGCTGCAATCGCTCATTTAGTGGCCGGAGAACACCCTTTCGTGCGGTGCCCGAAGTGACGTTTCGGGGGCGTCAGGCGAAGCGCGCGGGGTCGAAGGGGGCGAGGTCGATGTCCGATCCTCCATCGAGCATGAGTTGCGCGAGCGCGTGGCCGGTCGAGGGGGCCAGCGTGACGCCGAGCATCTGGTGTCCCGTGGCGACGTACACGTTGGGGAGACCGGGCAGCCGGCCGATGGCGGGGAGGCCGTCCGGCGTCACGGGCCGCATGCCGACCCAGTCGACGCGCTCCGTTCCTTCCAGCGCCCCGGGCAGGTAGCGCCGCGCGGCCCGCTCGAGGATCGCGATCCGGCGCCGGTCGAGGCGCAGGTTGACGCCGGAGAACTCCATCGTCCCGATCGTGCGCACCGCCCCGCGAAACGGCGTGAAGCCGATCCTCGCCGGCGTCACGTGCAGGGGCTGCGAGAGCCGCACCCGCGCGTCTCTGACGGTGATGCTGTAGCCCTTCCCCGCCTCCACGGGGAGGTTCTCGCCCAGGGGCGCAACGAGGTTGGCGGTCTCGGCTCCCACGGCGAGCACGAAGGCATCCGCGCCGATCCGCGCCGGTTCCCCGAGAGCCGCGGGGTCGCTTCCGGGAACCCAGGTGATCGCCGTCTGGACGCGGTCGCCTTTCCCCGTAAAGCCGACGACACGCTCTCCCGTCCTGATCTCGACGCCGCGCGCCTCCAGGCCCGCCGCAAGCTCGGAGCACAGCGACTCCGGGCGCACGTGCGTGTCCCCGCGCATGCGGAGGCCGATCAGGCCGCCCCGCAGATCCGGCTCCGCCTCCGCGAGAGCCTCGCGGTCGAGGACATCCACCGGCCCCACGCGTTCCTCTCCAAGTCTCGCCAGCAACGCCGCGGTCTGTCGGAGTTCGCCCTCATCATCGTAGGAGAGGATCGTCCCGCTCTCGGCGCGCTCGAATTCCATGCCCTCTTGCGCGAGACCGCGGTACAGCCGGTTCGTCGCGGCGTTCAGCGCCGCGAGGGCGGCGACGCCCGCCCGGTAGCTCTCGGCGTTACAGTGACGGCGAAAGGCCCACAGCCAACCCATGAGTCGGGGCATGGCCGACGGCTTGATGTAGAGGGGGCTGTCGGAACGGAGCATCCAGCGGAGCGAGGTCAGCGTCAGCCCGGGTGCCGGCAGGGGGCGGGAAATCGACGGACAGACCCAACCGCCGTTTCCCTTCGAACACCCGCCGCCGACCTCGTCTCGCTCCACGAGCACGACCTCGGCCCCACGACGCTCCAGGTAGTGCGCGACGCACAGCCCGATGACGCCGCCGCCGATGACCGCGACTCTCACCCGGCGACGCCTCCCGCGGTGCTCCCGCGGCGGCCCCCTTCCCGGCTCACTTCCCGGCCCCCTTTCCGGCTCACTTCGCCGGCGCGGCCACGACCCCCTTTCCGGCTCACTTCGCCGGCGCGGCCACGACCCCCTTTGCGAGGACGCATGTCGATCACCGCGCCGCGCCGGTCCAGTTCGAAATCGCAGCAGTCCATGAGTTGCCGCTTCAGCATCGCCCGCGCCCGCTGCACCCGCGACTTCATGCCGGAGACGCTCAGTCCCAGCCGCTGCGCCGCCTCGACCTGGGTCAATCCACGGAAGTACGTCAGCAGAAGGGCTTCAGCGTATTTCGGCGGCAGTTCGAGCGCGAACGGCAGCAGGCAGGCCTCCAGATCCCGCCGCAGCGCCTCATGGTCGCCGCCGTTCGGGTCCGGATCCGGTGCGCGGGCTTCGGCGCCCAATTGCTCCAGGGTCCGCCGTTCGACGGACCGGCGCCGGTGATGGTCGGCGATCACGTTGGCCGCGACCCGGTAGGTCCACGCGAGCGGATCGCGCGCCTCCGCGAGACTGTCCTGACGCTGCAGCAGTCGCAGGAAGATGTCGCCGGTCACATCATCGGCCCACGCCGGATCGACGCGGCCGCCCACATAGCGGCGCATGCGCCGCTGAAATTCGGACCAGGCCGGCAGGGCCCGCGACGTGCGTTCAGACACAGCAGGTCTCGGATTCGTCGCTACAGGCGGCCGCCGACGGCGCGGTCGCGGACGGTGCGATCAGCGCCTCGCCGTCCGGCGTGTCATCGGTGACCCGGTACCACTCCCAGCGCAGGCCCTGCGGCTCGTCGGACCAGACCTTCGTCTGGGTCGCGTGACAGCACACCGTTTCTTCCTCCACCTCGCTGAGGATCCCGGCGGCCTCCAGCCGGTGTCCGGCCTCGTGGACCCGTGCGTCGTCGAACACTTCCACGCCCAGGTGGTTCACGCGCTCCGCCGCGCCCGGGTTCTCGAACAGCACGAGCTTCAGAGGCGGCTCGTCGATGGCGAAGTTGGCGTAGCCGGCGCGGCGCTTGTGCGGGGCGGCGCCGAAGAGCTTGCCGTAATAGTCCACCGCCTCGTCGATGTCCCGCACGTTGAGGGCGAGTTGCAGTCGCATGTCGAAAGCCTCCCTTGTCGCTTTACGTTGTCGCTGTATGTCGTATCCTGTCCTCCTCCTCCGCCCCGTAAGACGAACGAGGCCGGGAAAGGACGCAGCCGAAGTCGCGCAGTTCCCTGACCCACTGACCCTCCGAGACGCGGGAGGACTGGAGCGGCCGGGGAGGGGGTTACGGTTCGACGAGCACGTGGCGCCACGCGAGGCGCGTGACAAGTTCGAGTGCCACGCCCTCGTCAACGCCTCGTACTCTCAGCACGGCCGGCTCGCCGAGGGGGACGCCGCAGATCGCAAACCTGCCCCGCTCGTCCGACACCCCGCCGGCGTATTCCGACTGTTCAAACACGGCGGCGGCCCGCGCCGTGCCCTGCAGCCGGCGCACGCGCCACACGACTTCGACCTCGATGTCCGGCACCGGGAGCCCCGTGTCGGCGTCGCGCGCGAACCCGACCACGGCGCCCGCACTCCCGTAGGGCGACGACCCCGGGCAGATACGCGCGAAGAGCGCGTCGGCGGAGGGCGTCCACAGCTCCAGCGGATCGCTCGTCCGGTCCTCGACGACGACGCGGGTCTCGTTGAGCCGCACCCCCACGGCCTGGAGTTTCGGGTGGTCCACGCCCAGCGCGTAGACGCCATCCGGCAGCCCGGCCACGTGGAAGCCGCCCGCCTGGTCCGTGACCGCGCTGAACGGGACGTCCGCGGCCTGCGGGCGGGGCAGGAAGGCCGCGGCGTCGTCCCAGTCGCGGACGACGATTTCCGCGCCCGCGAGCGGCTCGCCGCTCACGCTGTCCCGCAGCACGCCCGTGACCGCACCCTCGCCCACGTCGAACGAAACGCCGCCCGCGAAGGCGTCCGTCACCGTGCCGCCCACCTGGTGATAGGCGACGAGTACCGGATCCGGGCGAGCGGACAGACCCGCCCTGAAGCGTGTGTTTCGGCTCCCGATCGGAAACCGCACCCACCAGTCGCGGACGTAGAACGGGCCGTCCGGCAGGCGGTCGAACGTGAGATCGGCGCCGATGTACCGCCGTTGCGCGTTTCGCGGCAGCGGGAGGTTGCGATACCGGATCTGCACGCGCCGCAGTTCCGCGCTCTGTTCGTCGAGCCAGAGCGTGCCCTCGATGTCGATCACGTCGCGCCGCCGCCGGGGGCGGAACGTGATGCCGAGCAACGGTTCGCCGTCGACCTCGTCTCGTTCCAACCCGAAGCACTGGGTGTCCCGGAACTCCGACGACAGCAGCACCGTCGCGTCCGGCGCGTAGAAGATGGCGGAGTCCGCGTCGACGCTCGCGTAGCCGGATGTCGTGAGCCGGCGGGCCGGCAGGCTCCGGAACGGGGGCAGTCGCACGTGCGGCCGCGTGCGGCTCTCCGTCTCCAGCGTCGTCAGATGGCGTGGATCGAGTGTGCGCTGGTATTCCCGGAGGGTGAACGTGAGTTCACCGCGGCCCTCCGCCCACACCGCGGTCTCGAGCGCCTTGCGCGCCTCCTCCCAGACCGTGGCGAGGGCGGCCCCCTCGCTCGGATCGTCCAGGCAGGATCCGGTGACTTCGACGCGCAGCTCGCCGAGCCGGACGGGGTCCGGCGGGACTTCCACCGTGATCGTCAGCGGCTGCCCGGCCGCCGCCTCGTAGGGCTCCGTGACCCAGTTGACGTATCCGATACGCTCCACCCGGATCCGATATTGGCCCGGGCCGGGCGCCCGGAACGAGAAGATCCCGTCGGCGGCCGTGAAGTCGGCCTCCACGGCCTCGCCGTCGCTGTTCAGGAGGCTGATGAAGCCGCCCGCGACGGGTCGGCCGCCATCGGTCTCGCGGACGGTCCCGCTGATTTGCTGGGCCGCCGCCGCCGCCGCAAACGCCGACGTGAGCGCGGCCACCGCGAGTCCGACGAGAAGGCGACGGCTCATGTGCGCGTCAGTCGGCGAGACGCAGCGCCATCAGCGTGTTGGGAGCCTGGACCACGACGTGCTGCCGCCCTTCGTGCATGTAGGTCATCATGCCGTATCGCGGCTGGGCCGGAAGCTCGACCCGCCCGAGCCGCTCCCCCGTCGCCTTGTCCACGGCGAACAGGTAGGAGGTCCCGTCGCTCCCCTCCCCGGTGTACATGAGGAGGGTGTTCGTGACGAT
This sequence comes from Candidatus Palauibacter australiensis, assembly GCA_026705295.1. Lineage (NCBI taxonomy): Bacteria > Pseudomonadati > Gemmatimonadota > Gemmatimonadia > Candidatus Palauibacterales > Candidatus Palauibacteraceae > Candidatus Palauibacter > Candidatus Palauibacter australiensis. The sequence goes on along the minus strand of JAPPBA010000033.1, from coordinate 2,102 downwards.
TTGCGCCGCCTGCCGCCCCGTGCCGGTGTTCGGGATGTCCATCCCCTGGAGCGCGTCGTGCTCGAGCACGCTGTTCGGCGTGTCTCCCACCGGAATCCACCACAGGTGCTCGCCCGTGTTCATGTCGATCGCCGTGATCCGGCTGTACGGCGGCTTGAAGAGAGGGAGACCCTGCACCCGCCGAACCCCCGCGAATCCCCCCACCGCGAACTTCGTGATCGTCGTCCCCGTCTGCGCGGGCTCCCGCGCATCGCGCTCCTCTCCCGGCACCATGATCCGCGACCCGCACCCCTTCTGCGACGTCACGTACAGGATCCCCGTCTCCGGATCCACCGCCGGCGTTCCGTCGATGTTCGTCCCTCCCACATCTCCCGGACACCACATCGACGCCACCTTTCCGAGGTCGTTGTCGCGGTGCAGAGGCGGCGTGAACAGTGGCCCGATCAGGTAGTCGTCGAGCGCCTCGATCGCGGCTTCCCGCAACTCCGGCGTGAAGTCGATCAGGTCGTCGTGCGACAGCCCCTGCATGTCGTACGGCGCCGGCCACGTCGGGAACGGCTGCGTCGGCGAGAGCGCTTCGCCCGGCATGAGTCCCTCCGGCACCGGCCGCTCCTCGATCGGCCAGATCGGCTCGCCCGTCTCCCGGTTGAACGCGTAGGCGAACGCCTGCTTCGTGACCTGTACGACCGCCGGAATGTCCTCACCGTCCACCGTAACGTCCATCAGCACGGGGATCTGCGGCGTGTCGTAGTTCCAGATGTCGTGGTGCACGAGCTGATAGTGCCAAACCCGTTCTCCCGTCTGCACATCGAGCGCGATCAGGCTCGTCGAGAACAGGTTGTCGCCGGGCCGGAATCCGCCCCAGAAGTCCATCGTGGCCCCGTTCGTGGGGATGTAGACGATCCCCCGCTCCTCGTCCGCCGAGAGCGGCGCCCACGAGGAAATGTCGCCGGTCCAGGCCCAGGCATCGTTCTCCCACGTCTCGTGACCGAACTCGCCCGGCCCCGGAAGGACGTTGAATTTCCACATGAAGTCGCCCGTGCGGGCGTCGTAGCCGAGGATGTCTCCCGGCACGTTCTCGCGCCGCGACTGGTTGTAGCCTTGCTCCGCGGAGTTCCCTACCACGATCACGCCGTTGACGACGATCGGGGGCGACGAACTCGTGATGTAGCCGGTCTCGAGCGGGATGCCGTAGTACGGGTCGAACTCGTGCCCGAGCCCCGCGAGCAGGTCGACGACCCCGGACTCCGGGAAGCCCGGCACGTCCACGGGCCCGCCGAAGCCCTCCACGTGCTCGCCCGTGTCGGCCCACAGAGCGTGCAGGAAGAAGGCGGGACTCACCATGTAGACGACCGCGCGGCCGTCGATTTCGCCGTACGCGACGCCCTTCCCGTGGTTCTTCCGCATCGAGTACTCCCAGCGGAAGGTCTCGGGCTCCACGTACTCCCAGATCTTCTCCCCGGTGCCGGCGTCGATCGCGTAGGTGTGCCGCATCTCGCCCGCTACGGAGATCAGCATCCCATCCACGTAAATCGGCGTGGCGCGGGCGTTCACGGCCGGGTAGTCCGACCCGTCCCACACCCATGCGACCTCGAGACTCTCGAAGTTCTCCGCGTCGATCTGGTCGAGAGACGAGTAGCGCTGTCCCATGTCGTTGCCGGCGATGTTCTTCCATTCCGTGCCGTTCGCGGCGCTTCCACCGCCTTCCGCGCAGCCTGCGGCGGCGGCGAGCGTGAGCAGGAGGGAGCTGAGGCGGAACGTGGACGGCGGCGCAGGGGATGTTGAGCGCGCTCTGCTCATCGAAAACCTCTCAATAGGAGTAAGACCGTCGACTGTCGACGCGGCCGTGCAGGGGCGGCGGCACACGAGTGGTGAACCTGAGCCGCACCCGATCCGGTGGTCAAGCGAGGAAAGACAGGCCCTCCCCGGGAATCGCTCCGGGGAGGGCTTGCGGACTGCAGCGAACGGCCGAGGCCCGTCAGCCGTCGCCGTGCTGATGCGTGGTGCGCGGTGTGCTTAGTGCTCGTGCACGTGCACGTGGAGGGGTGCGGTGACGAAGTCGGCGTGTCCCGACCCGACGGCGCCGTGCATGAGGCTGAAGG
>JAPPBA010000032.1 GCA_026705295.1 Candidatus Palauibacter australiensis | reverse complement strand
CCCCCGACGGGATGGACCTCGGCTCGAACTGGTACACGCGGGTCGAGGAGAAGACGGAGCGCTCCACGCGCGGGATCCCCGTCCTCTACCAGAAATACGTGGGGCACGACAACAACCGCGACTTCTACACGTCCTTCCAGCCGGAATCCGAGAACATGAACCGGCAGATGTACCGGACGTGGTATCCGCAGATCGTCTACAACCACCACCAGACGGGACCCACCGGGACCGTGCTCTTCGCGCCCCCGTTCCGTGATCCGTTCAACTACAACATCGACCCGATGGTCATCACGGGTATCGATCTCGTGGGGTCCGCCATGCACTCGCGCTTCACGGAGGAGGGGAAGCCCGGGGCGACGCGGCGGCGCGGGGCCAACTACTCGACGTGGTGGAACGGCGGCCTGCGCACGACACCCTACTTCAAGAACATGATCGGGCTCCTCACGGAAACGATCGGGAACCCGACCCCGATGGAGATCCCGCTGATTCTTGAGCGGGTGCTGCCCACCGACAATCTGCCCGCCCCGATCGAGCCGCAGCCGTGGCACTTCCGGCAGTCGGTCGACTATTCGGTGACCGCGAACAAGGCGGTGCTCGATGTCGCCTCCCGTTACCGCGAGACGTTCCTGTACCGCATCTGGCGCATGGGGATGAACTCGATCGAGCGTGGCAGCAAGGACAGCTGGACGATCCATCCCCGGCGAGTCGAGTGGCTGCGCGAGCAGATGCGGGCCGGAGCGGCGGAGACCGACTTCGCCCGCAACGTGGGCGGCTTCGGCGGCAGCCGCGGCACGCGCGCGGAATACGACAGGCTGTTCGAGCCCGATCTGCGCGATCCCCGCGGGTACATCCTGCCGTCGGACCAGGCCGACTTCCCGACCGCGACGAAGTTCGTCAACGCGCTGCTCGAGGGCGGCGTGATCGTGGAGCGGGCGACATCCGACTTCACAGTCGAAGGGAAGGTGTATCCCGCGGGCTCCTACGTGGTGCGGGCCGCGCAGGCTTTCCGTCCGCATGTCCTCGACATGTTCGAGCCGCAGGACCACCCTGACGACTTCCTCTACCCCGGGGCATCCCCGACGCCGCCGTACGACAACGCGGGGTGGACCCTCGCGATCCAGATGGGGGTGGAATTCGACCGCATCCTGGAGGGCTTCGACGGGCCGTTCGAGGAGATCTCCGATTGGAACGCGAGTCCCATGCCGGGAACGGTCGCGGACGCGGGAGGAGCCGAAGGCTTCGTGTTCGCTCACGAGGCGAACGACGCCTTCACGGCCATCAACCGGCTGCAGGCTTCGGGACACGAGGTCTACTGGCTCACCTCGCCGCTGCGGGAGGCCGGCCGGATGCACCCCGCCGGCACGTTCTACGTGAAGAACCGCCGCGGAACGGTCGATGCCGTCGCGTCGCTGGCCGCCGAACTGGGGATCGATTTCCGGGGCCTGGCGAACGATCCGGACGCGGACGCCCTGCGCCTGAGGGCGCCCCGGATCGCGCTCTGGGACACCTACGGCGGCTCCATGCCGTCCGGCTGGATCCGCTGGATCCTAGAGCAGTTCGAGTACGCGGACTTCGAACTCATCTTTCCGCAGCGGCTCGACGCCGGAGAGCTGAGCGAAGACTACGACGTCATCATCTTCCCGCAGGGCGCCATCGGTTCGCGCTTCCAGTTCGGCGGGGGCGGCGCGCCGGCTCCGGAGACGATCCCCGAGGAGTACCGGGACCGGCTGGGCCGGGTCACCTCCGACGCGACGCTGCCGGCGCTGGTCGAGTTCCTCGAAGACGGCGGCTCGATCGTCACCATCGGCGGGTCGACGGCCCTCGGGAACGAGCTCGGGCTCCCGCTCGAGGATCACCTGGTCAAGGACGGCGAGGCGCTGGGCCGGGAGGAGTACTACGTGCCCGGGTCGATTCTGGAGGTCACGGTGGACAACTCGCGGCTCGTCGCTACGGGGGTGCCGTCGACGCTCACGGTGTCGTTCAACAACAGCCCCGTGTTCGGCGCATCGGCGCTGGCGGCGCGGAACGATGGGGCGGGCGGGGTGACGCCGCTCGCCTGGTTCGACAGCGACAGGCCGCTCATCAGCGGCTGGGCATGGGGTCAGGAGCATCTCCAGGGCGGCGTGACGATGGCGGAAGCGAAGGTCGGCAACGGGCACCTGTACCTGTTCGGCCCGCTCATCACGCGGCGTGCGCAACCGCACGGCACCTTCAAGTTCCTCTTCAACGCGATCGCCCTCTCGTCCGCCGAGCCTGACCGGCCGTAGGCGCCGCTGGATCCGACGGAGGGGGCCGCATGAGCGGCGAGCCGCCCGCCCTCTCCGTCATCCTGAGCACGTACAACGCGCCGGACGAACTGGAACGCACGCTCCGGGGCTACTCGGTACAGACGTGCGAGGAGTTCGAGGTGGTCGTGGCGGACGACGGCTCGGGGGCGGAGACGCGCGATCGAATCGAACACCTGCGGTCGTCCACCGGTCTCGCGATCTCCCACGTCTGGCAGGAGGACGACGGGTTCAGAAAGTGTCGAATCCTGAACCGCGCGATCGTCGAGGCCCGCGGCGACTACCTCATCCTCAGCGACGGCGACTGTATCCCGCGGCACGACTTCGTGGATACCCACGCGCGGCTCGCAAGGCTCGGGCGCTTCGTTTCGGGCGGGAGAGTTCGCCTTTCGAGCGCAGCCGGGACACGGATCGAGAGAGGCGATGTCCTGGACGGTTCGCTGTTCGAGTGGCCGTGGCTCCATGAGACGGGAGCGCTGAGCCGGAGACGGGATCGGAGCAAACTCGGCCGCTCGGCGCGCCGCGCCGCGTGGCTCGATCGCCTGACCACTACGCGAGCGACGTGGAACGGGCACAACGCGTCGGCCTGGAAGACCGACCTCCTGCGCGTGAACGGCTTCGACGAACGCATGACGTACCCGGTCGAGGATCGGGAACTCGGCGAGCGGCTCCGCAACGCCGGGATTCGCCCCATCCAGGCCCGACATCGGGCGGTGTGCGCGCACGTGGAACACGACCGGCCCTGGCTCGATCCCGAAGCGCAGGCGATGAACGAACGACTGCGCGCCGAAACCCGCGGCGTGCCGCGGCCGCTCCGCATCTTCCGGGGTTCGTGTGGGCGCGACTGGACGGAGCACGGGATCCGGAAGGGCCCGCGACCCGCGGCTCACATGTAGCGATCGATGCCGTGTTCGGCGTGGACCGCGTTGGAGCGGAGCCGGCGTTCGAAGCGTTCGCGACTGGCGGGGTCGGGTGGGCGCGACTTGTGCCAGAGGTGCAGAACCGGGACGGCATAGCGGCCCTCCTTGCGTCGCACCCCGTTCCGGATGAGACGGACGACGAGATCGTTGTCCTCGAACCCCCACCCCTGGAAGCCCTCGTCGAACCCGTTCACCGCCAGGAGGTCCGAGCGCCATAGGGCGAGATTGCATCCCTTTACGCCACGCCACCGCCGGGGCGACATCCGGCGCAGAGGTCCCAGCGGCACGCGCAGCAGCGGCGTGAACCGGTCGACGCGTCCCCGGAGCCATTCGCTGAGCCAGCGGACGGCGCTCCAGCGCTCGATTGCCGTCGCCTTCCGCGCGATCGCGAACCGCGAGAGTCCGGGGTCGAGCCGCACTCGGCTGCCGTGGACGAAGTGCCCCGGCTCGGCGAGCCGGGCGTGCCTCTCCACATAGTCGGGCCGCACGAGGCAGTCGCCGTCGAGAAAGACGAGATACGGCTGTCCGGTCGCGGCGGCCGCACGGTTCCGGATCGCGGCCAGCCGATACCCCCGGTTCTCCTGCCGGACGAGCCCCAGCTTGAGGTCGGATTCCTCCACGCGCCGCGCAACGAGTTCGCGCGTGTCCGGGCCGGAACCGTCGTCCGCCACGACGATCTCGAACCGGCGGTACGTCTGTTCGGCGAGACTCCGCAGGACCGCGTCGAGGGCGTCGGGCCGCTCGTAGGTCGAGACGATGATCGCGATGCCGGGGCCGCCGCGCGCCTTCACGTCACGTATCCCGCGCGCTCCATGACGGAGCCGAACGCGGCTTCGATCCGGGCCGCGTCCGCGGGGTCCATCTCATCCTTCCAACCCTCCGCCTGTCCCCTGCGAATGAACCGTCCTTCCCCGCGGGCGCGCCCGGCGTACGCCTCCGCGCCGTGACGTGCCTCCAGGTCCCGCATCGCCTCGAACGATCCGCGCGCCGCAGCCCGGGAAAGCCGCGCGGACGTTCCCGCGGGAACGTCTCCCGCAGGAATCGCTCCGATGAAATGCGCCACGCGGCTTAGCGCGGCCTCGCGATCGGCGGCGAGATCCTCGTAACGCACGATGCAGATCCGCTCGCCGTCCTCCGCGCGTTGGAGCGCGGCCGCGACCTGCCGGTCCCATCGCTTCAGGTGCCGGTGCCAGGCGTCGAACGGGGCGCCGCCGGACAGGTAGCCGTCCACGAACCTCGAGAGCGTCATGTCACGGTCGTCGAACATCGTCGCGAACATGTGCCGGAAGGAGACCAGGACCGCCCGTGGGTCGCGCACGAGATAGAGGGTTCCGGGATAGCGGTGGGGATAGCGGGGATACTCGTTGCGGAAAAACCTCGGGTCCGGGAGGTGGTCCCAGGCGGCGATCGCGTGGTCGCGGCCGTGTACGAACGGCACGTAGTCGCCGATGTTGTAGAGGTTCACCTCTCCCTCGCGATCGTCGGACAGAAACACCGCCAGCATGTACGCGAGCCAGGTGTTCCCCGACTTCGGGTGCCCCACGAGGAAGACATCGGTAGGCCGCAGCGACCGGAGGAACCGAGGCTCCCGCGCCCGGTTCCGCAGCCCGTCGCGCAGCCGGTAGTAGCCGACCCGGCGCTTGCCGCGACCGAACCAGCGCTTGAAGGCCGGGATCGCGCGCGGCCGGACCCGGGGCGGGTCGAGCCTCGGCGGTCGGTTCACCGGGACCACGGGACCTGCCGCCCGATGAGGTCCGAGACTTCGTCCGCGTCGAACGCGTACTCCCGTTCGAGGTGATCGCGCACCCAGCCCGGCATGGGGACCGGAGCCGCCGCGTTCACAGGCTTCCTCAACGACTCGGCGTCCACCACCACGACCTTCGCCTCGAGGAATCCCAGGAGATCGCGCATCAGATCTGCGGGCCGCTCCCGGATCTCGTCCAGGAAACCGAAGAAGAACTGCTCGGGCGGAAAGTGCCCGAACCACGCGCGGAGACACGTCGCGTAATCGCTGCGCCGCCGGACCGGATCGCTGTCAAAGTAGGCGATGAGTTCCTCGCGGCTCACGGACTCCAACGGCTTGTCCCGCCACCGCGGAAACCCGTTCCGCGCCTGCGACCAGGCGCGCTCGATCGGGTCGCGCATCATGAAGATGAGTCTTGCGTCGGGCATCCAATCCGCGACGCGGCGGATGACCTCCGGCTCGAGAATCGCGTAGGCGGGCGTGATCTCGCCCCGGATCCGGCCACCCCTCCGGCCACCCCTCCGGCCGTCTCCCCTGGCGCGGACGAAGCGGGCGAGGTAGCGGAGCCGGTCGATTCGATCCCGCGCGGATCCGCTCGGGGCCGGCGCTTCGAGCTTGCGGTCAAAGAAGTGGATCTCCTTGCGGCCCATTCGGATCTGTGGGTGCGAGGAGAGGTGCGCCGCCACCCAGCTCGTGCCCGCACGCGTGGCGCCGATCCCCAGGAAACGAGGCATCCAGCGCGACAGGACGCGCTGGTGCGCCGGACGCTCGTCGGCCGGATGCCGGTTACCCCGGGCTCTGCCCGGCCGCGGCCCGCCCGATTCGCGTCGCCCCGCCGCATCGACCTCCTCATCGAGTAAGGTCGCCGGCAGGCGACGAACGGCGCCCATGTCGGCGTCGCCGGCTCCCCCGCCGCGCAGCCGCTGGAACGTCGCCCATTCCCGTCGCTTGCGGGGCGAGGGGAACTCCGTCGTCGACCAGTGATCAAACTCCTCCTCGTCCAGGAACTTCAACTCATGGAAGCATACCGGCGCGAAGTGGTGCGTGCGCAGCCAGCGGGGACGGATGAATTGTTCCCAGTGCTCCCGCTTGTGGAACCGGGCGGAGTAACCGCAGGGGGCGATCCGCACTTCCCGGTTCACCTCGCCTCGCGGGGCCAGGAACGACCCATCGGACGTCCGATAGACCGTCTGTCCGGCGAGCGACCAGGCGGCGGGCCACCCGCTTCCGAGCCGGGAAAGCATGCCGGCGAAAGCGTCCCTCTGCTCGCGGGCAAGCACCATGTCCGCGTCCCACTTGCAGGCGTAACGGCGCGTGCAGCGCGACAGCGCCCAGTTCGTGAAGTAGACGAGCGAGTGCAGCGAATCAGCGGGGGTCTCGTCGTGCTCGGGCCCGAATCGCCCCACCCGGAAAGGATACGAATGAACCCTCACCTTGCTTCCACCGGCGCCGGACTCCCGCACACGCCGCACGATCTCGACCGTGTCGTCCCGGCTGCCGTTATCGATGACGTGGATCTCGTCGAACACGGGGAGGATCGAGCGCAGGCAGTGCTCGATCTTCGACGCCTCATCCCTTGCCCGCACGAAAGCGCACGTCCCCGGCGCGCGATTGCGGCGCGGGAGGGAGAACGCGTACTCCTCGTTCCCTTCCCGGTTTCGAAACTCCATCCGGCTGAGATATGCTCACCCTGAGCGGAAAGCGAGTCGAATGCGACGGAAGAGACAACCAATGCCGAGTTCCGGAGACATCCCCATGCGACGAGTCCCCATGCAACGAATGGCGGTCCTCACGATTTGGATGGCAGCGCTGGCGAGTTCGGTACAAGCCGTCGCCGCGCAGGCGAATCCGGGCATCCTCGTGAGCGGCGACTGGCTCGTGGAGCACCGGGACGACCCTGATGTCGTCGTGCTGCACGTCGGCATGGGCCGCATGGCACCCCTCGAGGAATACGTCCGGGGAGCGCGCTTCCTCGAGTACCACGACATCGCCGTCGAACGGAACGATCTCATCACCGAACTCGCGCCGGTCGAGGACCTCGTCGAGGTCTTCCAGGCCGCGGGCGTCTCCAATGACAACCACGTGGTCGTGGTGGGGGACCCCGGTCTCCACGCGGCCCGTGTCTTCATGACGCTGGATTACCTGGGTCACGGCGGCCGCACCTCGGTGCTCGATGGAGGGCTGGCTGCGTGGAAGGCGGCGGGAGGCGAAGTCGCCGCCGAGCCGGCGACGCCCACCCGCGGCGACTTCGAGGCGGACGTCAGGGAAGACATGATCGTGACGGCGGAGTGGATACACGACCGTCTCGACGACCCGGACATGACGCTGATCGACGCACGGCCCGAGGCCGAGTACACCGGTGAGCGGCCCGGTCGGGACTTCCTGCGGGGCGGGCACATCCCCGGCGCCTACAACCTCTACTGGCAGGATCTCACGGCCGAGGACATTCCCACGTTGATCGACCTCGCCGAGGTCGAGGCGCGTTTCGACGAGGCGGGGGCGAAGAAGGACGGCGTCGTCGTCAGCTACTGCCTCATCGGCATGCGGGCGAGCTACACCTACATGATTTCGAGATATCTCGGCTACGACACGAAGTTCTACGACGCCTCGTGGAACGACTGGGGCCGGCGGGAGGACCTCCCGCTCGTCACCGGCCGTGAACGCCGGTAGCTTGAGAAGTCGGGTGGTACAAGGGGTTCGCGTGCGGTGGACCCCGTTGGTTTGAAGCTGTTGGAGGTTGCGAGATGAAGACCCTCTCCGGAGTACTCGGTGCGCTCGTCGTCGCCGCGGTGGCGGTGCTCGTTCTGGTCGGCACGGACCGCAGTGAGGCGGCCGCGACGGAAGCCCCGCCCTCGGACGCCGCCGTCGGATCGTCCTCGGCCGCCGTGTCGCTCGTCTCGCCGGCCCCGCACTCGATCGAAGCCGGTCCGGAGTCGCCGGTCGAACTCGTGCTCGCGCAGCCGCTCGATCCCGGCGGTTTCGATCCGGCGGCGCTTTCCGTGTTCGGTCGCTGGAGCGGCGTGATGACCGGCTCCGTGCAGCTCTCGGACGATGGCCGGCGCATCCGCTTCGAGCCCGGCGAGTCCTTCCACGCCGGCGAGTCGGTCACGGCTTCGCTGCGTGCCGGGGAGAGGCTCGCGGCCGGCGGCGCCATGGAGACGGGTTTCGCGTGGAACTTCTGGATCCGGCCGCAGGCGGGCTCGCTCGACATGATCGACCGGGGCTCGCGGATCGTGCTCGACGACGGCGAAAAGCACGTCCAGCCCTACGGCGCCTACGCCGGCGACTTCAACGGCGACGGCTATCCCGACATCGCGATCCCGAACGAGGTCTCCGCCGATGTCCGCGTGATGTTCAACGACGGCACGGGGGACTACAACGAATTCCGCGTCCTCGACATCCCGGGCGGGAGCTGGCCGAGCCCCAACGAGGGGGCCGACTTCAACGGAGACGGCCTCACGGACTTCGTGGTAGGGAACGCGGGGAACGACCTCGTGTCCGTCTTCCTCGCCGACGGGAACGGCTGGTTCGAGCTGGGGAGCAACATCGAGTCCGGGCAGAACGTACGCGGGGTGTGCATCGGCGACTTCGACCAGGACGGGTGGCCGGACGTGGCCGCGGTGAACATGTCGGTCGGACCGGAGGAATCCCGCGGCAACGTGGCCATGCTGCTCAACAACGCGGACGGCACGGGCGATCTGCGGCGCGCCTCCGAGATCGCCTCGCCGGGCCAGGGCGAGAAGACGTGCGCGACGGCGGACGTGAACAACGACGGCCTGCCCGACCTGCTCGTCGGAGCCTACTTCACCGACGAGGTCCTCACCTACCTGGGCGACGGGCGCGGCAACCTTGAGCTGGGCACGCGCGTGCGCGCCGGCGGCAAGCCGTGGATGATCGTGGCGGGCGATGTGAACGGCGACGGGGACGTCGACGTGATGTCCGCGAACCGCGAAGGGAACAACGTGGCCGTCCTCATCGGCGATGGCGCGGGCGGCTTCGCGGATCCCGTCGAGTACGAGACGGGCGAGTCGCCGCTGGCGGTCGACGTGGGCGACATCGACGGCGACGGCGACCTCGACGTGGTGACGAGCGACTTCGAGGGCAACAGCTTCACCGTGCACGAGAACGCGGGCGACGGAACGCTCGTGAACCCCCGGTCGTACGCGGCGAGCACCAACGGCTCGTGCGTCGTCATTCACGATCGCGACCTGGATGGGGATCTCGATCTCACCGGCGTGGACGAGACGGACGACAAGATCTTTCTCCTGGAGAACCCCGGGGGATGACCCGGTAGACGGGGAAGATGGGTTACATGGGGAAGGTAGACAGGAAGGCGAAGCAGGAGTGGCGGGAGAAGCTCCCGGAGCAGGCCTACAAGGTGCTGTTCGAGGAAGCGACCGAACGCGCGGGGACGAGTCCGCTGAACGATGAGAAACGTCCCGGCACGTTCGCGTGCGCGGCGTGCGGCGAGGCGCTGTTCACCACCGACATGAAGTACGACAGCGGCACGGGGTGGCCGAGCTTCTTCGAGACGCTTCCCGACGTCCTCGAGACGAAACGCGACTTCAAGCTCATCCTGCCGCGGACCGAATACCACTGCGCCCGCTGCGGCGGACACCAAGGTCACGTCTTCAACGACGGGCCCGAGCCGACGGGCAAGCGCTTCTGCAACAACGGCGTCGCGCTCCGGTTCATCCCGGACGACGACCCGGACGACTGATCCGGCACCCGGCGCGGGCGCTGACGGCGGGAGTATTCGGCCTGCTCGCCGCGGCGCCCCCCGCGGCGGGCCAGCTTCCGGGCTCCAGCGGCGCCTGCGAGGCACGGGCCGCGGAGACGCGCGCCGCCGGAGCCGCGGGCGCGCTCACGGACACGCCGACGGGCCGGGTGGCGGCCGACCTCCATTGCATCAGTCTCTTCTCCACGGCACGGGCCGGCGACGCGCAGGGGTTCGTCGAACTCGGGCGGGTGCCGTCGCCGTTCGGCGTGACGGTGACGCCGACCGGCCACCACGTCCGCGCGTTGACCGCGCACATCGAGGGCCTCCCGCCCCCCTCCACCCTCGGGCCGTACACGGTCTACATGGCGTGGGCGACGCCGCTCGAACTGGCTCCCGTGGTGCCGCTGGGCCCGGTCGGAAACGGCGAGCACGCGCTGGGGCGCGTCGCGCTCAACAAGTTCCTCGTGATGGTCAGCGCGGAGGCGTCGGCCGCTGTGGAGGAGCGCGAGGGGCCGCTCGTGCTGCGCGGGCGCTCGCCGTCCGCGCTTATGGAGGCGCACGACCTCCTGGCCCTCGCGCCGTCGGCGACGCGGCGGGCGGCCGACCGGGCCCCGAGTCGCTGGGACGCGCCCCCCGCGTACCCCGGCATCGCCATGCTGCCCGGCGTGATGGACCTCGAACCGCGCGCCCGCCCCGCAAGCCTCCAAAGCGCGGCCGATCTGCCCCCGTGGGAGACGCTCCCGGAGGTGGCCGCGCGCCAGCCCGTCGACCTCCCCGACGGCGGCACGCTCGACCTCGAGGCGACCATCGTCCGGCGGGAAATCGACGGCCGCCGACTCGCCATGCTCGCCTTCAACGGCCAGCATCCCGGACCCCTCATCCGCGTCCCGGAGAAGTCCACCATCTTCGTGAACTTCACGAACCGGACCCCGTATCCGACGGCGGTGCACTGGCACGGCATCCGGCTCGACAACCCGTTCGACGGCGTCCCCGGCCTCACGCAGGACCCCGTCGCCCCCGGCGAGTCGTTCCAGTACCGGATCTACTTCCGGGACGCGGGCATCTACTGGTACCACCCGCACCACCGCGAGGACATCCAGCAGGAACTCGGCCTGTACGGAAACCTCCTCGTCGACCCCGCCGACCCGGACTACTACGGGCCCGCGAACCGCGAGGAAGTCCTCATCCTCGACGACATCCTCCTCGACGAGGACGGGCTCGTGGACTTCGGCGAGGAATCGGCGAACTACGTGCTCATGGGCCGGTTCGGGAACCGGGCCCTCGTCAACGGCGAGCCGGGCTACGAACTGGAGATCGACCGGGGCGAGGTCGTCCGCTTCCACCTCACGAACGCCTCCAACACGCGCACCTTCAATCTCTCATTCGCGGACACGGAACGCGGCGGGCTGCCCGATCCCGACCAGCGCGCGGCGGATCCCGGCGCGGCGGACCCGAATCGTCTTCCGCTCAAGGTCGTCGCGTCGGATGTGGGCCGCTTCGAGCGCGAGGAGTGGACCAGAAGCGTGGTCCTGGCGCCTGCGGAGCGCTACGTGATCGACGTCCGCTTCGACCGGCCCGGCACGCACGCGCTCGTCAACCACGTACAGGGAATCAACCACCGGCAGGGCGTCTTCCGGGCCGAACTCCGGACCATGGGCAACGTGACGGTCGCGCCACGGGCCGCGGCCGACGACCACGGGCCCTCCTTCGAGACCCTGCGCGAACATGCGGACGTCATCGCGGACATCGACCGTTACCGGCCGCGCTTCGACGACGAGCCCGACCATGAACTCGTGATGACGCTTGAGACGGAGGATCTCCCGCTCCCCATCGAGCGCTCGATGGCCTACGACTGGGTCTACTTCAACCCGGTGGAATGGACCGGGACGATGCCGCGCATGAACTGGGCCACGACCGGGCGCGAGATCCGCTGGGTTCTGAGGGAGACGGCCACCGGGCGGGAAAACGAGGAGATCGAGTGGAACTTCGCGGTCGGGGATGTGGTGAAGATCCGCGTCATCAACGACCGCGGCGCCTTCCACGCGATGCAGCACCCGCTCCACATCCACGGCCAGCGCTTCCTCGTCCTGTCGCAGAACGGGGTGCCGAACCCGAACTTGGTGTGGAAGGACACGGTCCTGTTGCCCGCCGCATCCACGACGGACATCCTGCTGGAACTGTCGAACCCAGGCCGCTGGATGATCCACTGCCACATAGCGGAACACCTCGAAGCCGGGATGAAGATGACGATGAACGTCGCCGAGCCTCCGTGACGGAGAGGTCTTCCGGCAACGGCTCGGAGGTTGATCGCATGAAACCGACGCGAAGCGAACTCCACGCGAACGCGGTGGCCGAATACGCGGCGAAACATGGCAGCGAGGACGTCACCGCGAGGCTGAATGCCGTGTACGCTGACCTTTCCGGCGAAGTCGATCAGGCTCTCCGCCGGGCGCAGGCTCGATCCGTCGCCGAAGAATGGTAGGAGACGCCCCGCCGTAAGAAAGGAATTGTCATGATGACCGCCCGCACCCGCCTCTTTCCCGCCCTCGTCGCGGCGCTCGCCGTCGGGGGAATGTCGTCCACGGAAGCGCAGTCGCAGGAAGCGATGGAGGACTTCATCGCGGTGCAGGCGCCCACCGTGGCGCTCACGAACGTGAAGGTCATCGACGGGACCGGCGGCCCGGCTCGCGAGGGGCAGACCATCGTCATCCGGGACGGCCGCATCGCCGACATCGGTCCCGCCGGCGAGGTCGCGGACCGGATCCGGAACGCCCAGGTGCTCGACCTCTCCGGGCATACCGTCATCCCCGGCCTCATCGGGCTGCACAACCACAGCTACTACACGGGCGGGAACGGACGCGCGGCGCAGCTCTCCTTCTCGGGGTCGCGGCTCTATCTCGCCTCCGGTGTGACGACGATCCGGACGACGGGGGCGCGCGCGCCGTACGAGGAGATCAACCTCAAGCGGGCCATCGACGAGGGGCGCACCATCGGCCCGAACATGTTCACGACCGGTCCCTACCTCACGGGGCAGGAGGGGTCGCAGTCGATGGCCCAGCTCGAGGGGCCGGAGCAGGCGCGGCGTCTCGTCCGCTACTGGGCGGAGGAGGGCGTGCCCTGGTTCAAGGCCTACACCTGGATCAGCCGCGAGGAGCTCGGCGCGGCGATCGACGAGGCGCACCGGCACGGCGTGAAGGTGACGGCCCACCTCTGCTCCGTCGGATACCAGGAGGCGGTGGCGCTCGGGATCGACAACCTGGAGCACGGCCTCCTCGCGAACAGCGAGTACTTCCCCGGGAAGGAGCCGGACGACTGCCCGTCGGGGTTCCGGAACGGCTACGCCGACCTCGATGTGGACTCCGAGGAGGTGCAGGAAACGTTCCGCATGATGATCGAGAACGACGTCGCGATGACCTCGACGCTCGCCGTGTACGAGATCTCCGTGCCGGGCCGGGGCCCGATCGACGAGCGCGTCTACGACATCCTCGCACCGGAAATCGCGGCGGAGGTGCGGGAGATCGCGGACCTGCGGCGGAACGCAACGCTCGATTCCGGGATCGGGATCCACCCGGATGTCTACCGGAAGGCGCTCGAGTACGAGTACGCCTTCGTGCAGGCGGGGGGCACGCTCGCGGCCGGAGTCGACCCGACAGGGTACGGCGCGGCGCCCCCGGGCTACGGCGACCAGAAGAACTACGAACTGCTGCTCGAGGCCGGGTTCACGCCCGCCGAAGTCGTCCGGATCATGAGCGCGAACGGCGCCAGGGTGCTGGGGATCGACGACGAGACGGGCACGATCGAGGTCGGCAAGGTCGCGGACCTCGTCGTGCTGGAGGGCGACCCCGAGGCGGACGGCCACATCCGCGAGACCCGCATCGTGTTCAAGGGCGGCGTGGGCTGGGATGCTCCGAAGCTGATCGAGTCGGTCCGCGGCATCGTCGGCATCCGCTGACCGGCCCGCCCCGGTGAACTCGCGACGGGCGGCCTCGCGAGGAGAGGTGTGGGTCCGGCTCTCGGGCCTGACGGTCATCGCTCTCCTGGCCGGTGTCCTCGGCGGCCCGCGGCACGTCGCCGCGCAGGTGACCCCTGCGGATTCCGCGGCCGTGCTGGTCGCGACCGCGGGCGACTTCGAGGAGCGCGGCGAACTCGAGGTTGCCCGGGCCCTGTATCAGGAAGTCGTCCGCCGCTACCCCGACACCCCGGGTGCGGCGCTGGCCCGGGCTCGGCTGGACGGGCTCGGGGCACTGGCCGGCCCGACGGCGGCGGGGATGGCGGTGCCCGACGGCGGAGCGCGAGACCGGCGCGGCGATACGGAGTTCCGGGTCTGGTCCACGCTCTACGGTCTGTGGCTGGGGGGCGTCGCCGTACCCATGCTGGCCGATGCGACCAGTTCGGAGTCCCACGGCGTCGGTCTGCTGCTCGGCGGGCCGGTGGGTTACCTCGTCGGCCGCGTGTTCTCGCCGTCCCTCTCGGTGGGACGATCGCGCACGATCAGTTGGGCCGGCACATGGGGTACGTGGCAGGGCGTGGGCTGGGCGCACGCGCTGAGTCTGGGCGCCGATCCAGACTGCGAGTACTGCGAGCCGGGCGAGCAGGAGGCCGTGGCCGCGGCAGTTGCCGGCGGACTGGCCGGCATCGTCACGGCCGCGCTCCTCGCGCGCGAGACTTCGGAGGGCACGGCCGCGGCGACGTACCTGGGAAGCCTGTGGGGGACGTGGTTCGGCCTCGGGGGCGCGGTCGCGCTGGATCTGGATGACGATGCGATGTGGGCGAGCACGCTGCTTGTGGGCAACGCGGGCCTGATCGCCGGAGCGCTCGCCGGGAGCCGGTTCGACCTGTCCTCCCGTCGCGCGCACATGATTAGCCTCGGGGGCCTGATCGGTGGTTTCGGCGGCGTCGGCATTTCGCTCATCACGAAACCGGACAGCGATAGCGGCGCCTTCGCGATTCCGCTCGCGACGAGCCTCGCGGGTCTGGGCCTGGGGATCCTGCTGACGCCGGAGGGCGACGGCGCGCCGGAGGGAGAGTCGAGCGCGGCCCGCGCGGCGTCCGGTTCGGTGTCGCCGGCCCTCCTGAACTGGTCGGACGGAGGACGAATCGAGGTCGGCCTGCCGCTGCCGTTCGCCACGACCGTCCTCGACCCGAGACGAAACGGCCAGCGGCACACCGCCTGGAACGTCCCGCTCCTCCGCCTGCGCTTCTGAACCGTATGCCGGACCGTCCGCTGAAAGGCCGGGTGGCCGTCGTCGCCGGCGCGACGCGCGGCGCCGGGCGCGGCATCGCCCGCATGCTCGGCGAGGCGGGCGCCACCGTCTACTGCACCGGCCGCAGCGTCCGAGGCCGGCCCGCCACGCCGGGACGGCCGGAGACGCTGGAGGAGACGGCGGACCTGGTGACCTCGGAGGGTGGGCGGGGGATCGCCGTCCGCACCGACCACACGGTTGAGTCCGAGGTCGAGCGGCTCTTCACCCGCGTCCGCGACGAGGCGGGCCGACTCGATGTCCTGGTGAACGACATCTGGGGCGGCGACGCGCTGACCGAGTGGGGGAAGCCCTTCTGGGAACTCTCCGTCGCACAGGGCGCGCGGCTGCTGGAGCGCGCCGTCCACACGCACATCATCACAAGCCGGCACGGCGCTCCGCTGATGGTCGACCGCAACGCCGGCCTCATCGTCGAGGTCACCGACGGCGACACGTTCGGCTACCGCGGCAACCTGTTCTACGATCTGGCGAAGAACGCGGTCGTCCGGCTGGCCTACGCGATGGCCGCCGACCTCCACCCGCACGGCGTGACGGCGTTGGCGATTACCCCCGGATTCCTGCGCTCGGAGGCGGTGCTCGACCACTTCGGCGTCACCGAGGCCGACTGGCGCGACGCGATCGAGAAGGACGAGTACTTCGCCGAGTCCGAGACGCCGTGCTACGTCGGCGGCGCGATCGCCGCCCTCGCCGCCGATCCCGATGTGGCCGCGAAGAGCGGCGGGCTGTTCTCAAGCTGGACGCTGGCGAAGGAGTACGGCTTCACCGACCTCGACGGACGCCGACCCGACTGGGGCACGTTCTTCCTGAAGAAGGTGGGAGAAATCCTCGAACGGGACGCGCCGCCGGACGAGATGGATGTCTTCGTCATCCGCAGCCGGCTCTACCAGGCGGAACTCGCTCCGTCCGCCAGCGAGGAGGCCGATCGCCTCCGCGCCTGGCTCGCCCGCCACGACTAGCGGGTCTCCAGGTTCAGTCCTGGCGACCCTCCTCCATCATGTCCCGAACGGAGATGCCGCCGAGGCTGTGCGTCTCCTGGAACGCCTTCAGGTCGTCGATCGCCGCCTGACCGCGGGACTCCAGGTAGTCGCGACCGGCCGACATCAGGGCGACGAAGGCTTCCTCGTCCCCCGCTTCGACCGCGTCGCGGACCCTCTCCGCCGCCGCCACGAGTTCCTTCAGCGCGACATCTCCGTACTCGTTCAGCGACTGAATCTCGAAGTACATGTGCGGGTTCTCGCCGGCCAGCGCGCGCGCCACGTCCAACTGGGCCTCGAACGTCGTGCTCGACACGTCCGCGAGGCGCGGCGTCGTTTCGCCGGAGCGAGCCAGCGCCGTGAAGAAGGCGATGTTGAGGGCGTGCGAGAGCCCCAGCACGAACCCCATCACCCGGTCGTGGCTCTCCAGGTCCATGCGCACTCGCGTGGCCATGGTCGAGGCGAAGAGCGCCTCCGCCCCTTCCGTCGCGCCGGGACAGCCCACGTCCACGAAGATCACGTGTTCCCCGGAAAGGAGTTCGGTGTCGGGCCCGAACATGGGGTGGACGGACGTGACGCGGACCCCGGCCTCGCTCAGCGCCGTGAGGCCGGAGCGCAGCGGACTCTTCAACGAACCGATGTCGAACACCAGGCCCGGCGGCCCGATCTCCGCCAACCGTTCGAGGATCTCGTTGGCGATGGCCATGGGCGTCGCCACTACGATCAGGTCGTGGTCCAGCGACGTCGTCGTCCAGTCCGCTCGATCCCCCCCGTCGGGGTCGGCGTTCTCCACCTCGAACCCCTGGGACGAGAGGAACCGGACGAACCACCCACCCATCTTCCCGGAACCGCCGATGACGAGGGCGCGTTTCCCGCCTCCTCGCGCGGCCGCCGCCACGCTGCCCCGTTCCTGCACGGCGAGCGACGAACGGATCAGAGAAAGGACGAGATCCTCGGCCAGCCGCGGCGGGAGTCCGAGTTCTCGCGCGGCGGCGCGAGCCCGCTCGATCACGACCTTTTCCTGCCGGTAGTCGCGCGTGGCCCTCAGCGAGGCGCGCTTCCGCTCCCCGATCTTCGCGGAGACCGCCTGCCGCCGGGCCACGAGTTCGAGCAACTCGCGGTCGATGCGTGCGAGTTCATCTCTGAGTCCATCGAGGTTCGACACGTCCCGCTCCCGAATTCCGCTCTAGCCCGCGATCACGCGGATCGTCTGCCGCAGCGCGATCCAGCTCACGTACGCGAGCAGAGGCGGCGCCACATAGCGAATCAGGAAGCGCGCCGCCGGAATCAGGCGCGCAAACCGGGGCGAGGCCCCGATCCGGAGTTCCTCCTCCGGGTGCTTCATCACCCAGCCCACGAGCACCGCGATGGCGAGTACGCCCAGGACGGTGAGGAGTTCCGCGGCGACCTGGTCCATGATTCCGAGGGCGCCGAGGGACAGCGCCGGCGCGATCCCCATCGCCGCGATGAGGAAGCCCGAAGTGAGCGTCGCCCGTCGGCGCGTCCAGCCCCGTTCGTCGATGAGGATCGCGGCCGCCACCTCGAGCAGGGAGACCGCCGAGGTGATCGCCGCCACGATCACGGCGACGAAAAACAGCGTGCCGACGATCCGGCCCAACGCCTCCATCTGCGCGAACGCGCTCGGGAGCGAGATGAAGAGGACGCCCAGCGTGCTCTCGCCGACGTCGCCGGAAAGCCCGAGCCCGAAGACGATCGGGAACACGACGAGCCCAGCGACGAAGGCGACGGAGAAATCCGAGAGCGCGATCACGGCGCTTTCCCGCCCGAGGTTCGTGCGCTTCGAGAGGTAGGAGGAATAGGTGACCATGATCCCCATTCCCACGCTCAGCGAATAGAAGGCGTGGGCGGCCGCGCCCTGCAGAACGACGGGATCCAGCAGTTCGCTCAGCGACGGGGAGAGGTAGAAGCGGTACCCCTCCGCGGCGCCCGGCAGCGTCGCGGCCCAGATCGCGAGGCCGATGAGCAGGAGAAAGAGGAGCGGCATGAGCAGCATGCTCGCCCGCTCGATCCCCTTGCGGACGCCGAACGCCACGATCCCCACCGTCGCGCCGACCGACATCAGGTGGAAGATGACCGCCGAGCGACCGGACGCGACCGACGCGTAGCGCCCGGCGGCGTCGGCGTGGAATCCGGTGGTGAGCCCGTCGAGGGCGTAGCGGAGGGCCCAGCCGGTGATGACCGACAGGTAGGCCATGATCACGGTCGACGTCACGAGGAAGAGGAGCCCCGCCGCCGCCCAGCGCCTGCCGCCGACCGCGCGCAGGGCACCGATCGCGGACCGGCGCGCGCGCCGACCCACGGCGAACTCCGCCAGCATCATCGGCACCCCGATGAGAAACGCCATGCAGACGTAGGCCACGAGGAAGGCCGCGCCGCCCCCCTCGGCCGTCTGGTAGGGGAAGCGCCACATGTTCCCCAGCCCGACCGCGGACCCCACGGCGGCGAGCACGAAGCCGACCCGGCTGCCGAAGCGTTCGCGGGCGGATGGGGGAGTGTCGTGTGCCTGGTTCAAGTGGCGGGTCCTCGACCGGATGTCCTTGCGGGCGGGCGCGTGTGAGTGTCGCCGACGAACGCCGCCCGCCGCAAGGTCGCGTGCCCTCTAACTGTTGCGCGTTCGGGTTCCGCCGGAGGATTATCGACGACGCCCCGCCGAATCCGACCCGGAACCGGCCGCCACCCCACCAGCCGAGAGAGACGCCGCCCGTGACGGCACATGTCGAGATCCCCGGACTCACGCTGACCCGCGAGGACTTCGAGCGCGCACGAGAGCACGTCGCGCCGCACGTCTACCACACTCCGCTTCTCACGTCGCGCTCGCTCAGCGAGGCTTCCGGATTCGACATCCGGCTCAAGGCCGAACTCTTCCAGAGGGGCGGTTCCTACAAGGTGCGCGGGCCCCTCAACGTGCTGGCCCACATGAGCGAGGAGGAGAAGACGCGGGGTATCATCTGCTCCTCCGCGGGGAATCATGCGCAGGGCGTCGCGCTCGCCGCCCGCCTGTACGGGATTCCCGCCGTCGTGGTCATGGCCGAGAACGCGACCCCGGCCAAGATCGCGGCCACCGAAGAGTACGGCGCCGAGGTCGTCCTCCACGGGTCGATCTGGGATGAGGCGAACGAGCGGGCGCTCGAACTCGTCGAGGCGCGCGGACTCACGTACGTGCACCCGTTCGACCACCCGCGGCTGATCGCGGGCCAGGGCACGCTGGGCCTCGAGATCCTCGAGGACTGGCCGGAGGTCGAAGTCGTCGTCATCCCGATCGGCGGCGGGGGACTCATCTCGGGTAACGCGATGTCCCTGAAGAGCGTGAACCCCGCCATCCGCGTGATCGGCGTGGAATCTTCGGGGGCGCCCGCCATGAAGCGCACGGTCGAATCCGGAGAGATGGTCACCCTCGAGACCGTGGACTGCGCGATCGACGGGCTCAAGGTGATGAGGGTCGGCGACAACACGGCATCCGTCGTGAGCCGTTTCGTGGAGCGCGTCGTCACGCTTCCCGACGAGGACATCTTCGACGCCATGCTGTGGCTGATGACGCGGGCGAAGCTCGTGACCGAGGGCGCGGCCGCCGCGCCGGTCGCCGCCGTCCTGCACGGCCTCATCGACGCGCCGCCGGGGACGAAGGTCGCCTGCGTCCTGAGCGGCGGGAATCTCGACGTCGAACAACTGCGGGGACTGAGCTGGAACTGAACGGATCGCCGATGAGGACTCGCCACAGGTCCCGCACCGCGACCGCAGGCGGTCTCCGTCTTGCTCCGCCCATCCTCTTGCTCGGTTCGCTGGTGCCGGCGGCCGCCGTGCCGCAGGAGCCGGGCCGGGAGGGACCGGCCCGGATCGCCGTCGAATCCGCGCCCCGCCCCACCGCCGCGGCCCTGCGCACGGAGGCGCCCCCCACCGTGGACGGCCGCCTCGACGACCCCGTCTGGGGCCAGGCTCAACCTCTCACGGGGTTCGTCCAGTCCCGTCCCGACACGGGGGCGCCCGCCACGGAAAACACCGTCGTCTACTTCGCTTACGACGACCGCGCCCTCTACATCGGAGCGATCTGCCACGACTCGGAGCCCAACCGCTACTTCATCTCCAGTCTGAAGCAGGACTTCAACAGCGGGTCGTCGGATGTCTTCGGGGTGGCGCTCGATACGTACCTCGACCGCCGCAACGGGTTCATGTTCCTCGTGAATCCCGGCGGGGCGCTCAAGGACGTCCAGCTCTTCGACGACAGCCGCTCCGAGAACCAGGCTTGGGAAGGCCCCATCCGCGTCGAGACGGCCCGCGACGACGAGGGGTGGACGGTGGAGATCGAGATTCCGTTCTCCACGCTCCGCTTCAATCCCTCGGAGGAGGACCAGACGTGGGGACTCCAGATCCTGCGCCGCATCCGGCGCAAGGCGGAGGACACCTTCTGGGCCCCGCTCGACCGGCGCGACCAGATCCACAAGATGTCGAAGGCCGGGACGCTGACCGGATTTCGGGGTGTGGGGCCGGGACTCAACCTGCGGGTGAAGCCCTACGCGCTCGCGCAGGACCAGACGGGGACGCTGATCGAGGAAGGGCGCGCCGGCACCCAGGCCGACCTCGGGTTCGACGTCAAGTTCGGGGTCACCCCGGGGCTCACGCTCGACCTCACCTACAACACGGACTTTGCCCAGGTGGAGGTCGACCAGGAGCAGGTCAACCTCACCCGCTTCCCGCTCTTCTTCCCGGAGAAGCGGGACTTCTTCGTCGAGAACTCCGGCACCTTCGCCTTCGGCGACCAGTCGGAGCGCAGCTACCGGACCGGCGTCTCGCTGCGCGACCTCACCCTGTTTCACTCGCGCCGCATCGGGCTCACGGGGAGGGGCGAGCCGATCCCCATCCTCGGCGGGGCCCGGCTCACGGGCCGGACGGCCGGGTTCGAGGTCGGGCTCATGAACCTCCAGACCCGGTCCGGCCGCGGCCTCCCGGCCGAGAACTTCTCGGTCATGCGGGCGCGCCGGAGCGTGTTCGGGACGTCGGATGTGGGGGCGATCTTCATCAACCGCGAGGCGACGGGCTCGGACATCGAGGGATATCCCGACTTCAACCGCAACGTGGGGTTCGATGCGAACCTGAGGCCGCTCCCGTCGCTGCTCCTCGCGCCGTTCCTCGCCTGGACGGGCTCGCCGGATCCCGACGGGAACGCCCTTGCGGGCCGGATGTGGGCCGGCTGGCGTGACGAGCTGTGGGACGTGTCCGCGCTGTGGCGCCACGTGGGAGAGGACTTCAACCCGACGGTGGGCTTCGTGCGCCGGCGCGACATCCGCCAGAGCTACGCGACGGTGGGGCTCCACCCACGGCCGCCCGTGCCCGGCGTGCAGGAGGTCAATCCCTGGGTCGAGCTCGACGACATCCGGGATCTCGAGTCCGTCCTCGTGACGCGGAGGCGGACGGCGGGGTTCGGGATCTCGTTCCTGAACGGGAGCGGGCTCACGCTGAACTACACGGACCGGTTCGAACTCCTGCGGGAACCCTTCCGGGTCTCGAGGGACGCGACGATTCCGACCGGCCGCTACGACTTCGGCACGGGCTCGGTGCAGTACCGGTCGGCACCGGGGCGGGCGCTGACGGGGTTCGTTCGGGTCGAGCGCGGCGGGTTCTTCGACGGCACGCTGACGTCGCTGTCAGGCGGCCTCGTGTGGCGGCCGAACCATCACCTCTCCGTCGATCTGTCGGCGAACCACAACGACATCTCGCTCCCGGACGGGGCGTTCACGGCGGATGTGTTCGGCGGGCGGGTCGACTACGGCTTCTCGACGAAGGTCTTCGCGAGCGCCTTCGTGCAGTACAATGCGGCCGAGGACCAGTTCGTGACGAACGTGCGCTTCAACTACCTGTATTCGCCGCTCAGCGACGTCTTCCTCGTCTACACCGAGCGCCGCGACCTGGCCGCCGGCATGACCGTCGAACGCGTCTTCGCCGCCAAGGTGTCCAGGTCCATCGGCTTCTGACCCACTGTTCTGGCGAACCGACAGCGAAAAGTCCTATCTTGCTCAGGCTGGATGCGGGGAGGGGATCGTGCGTCCAAACGCCGCACCGGGTTGCGGTGTTTGCCCGGTTGGATCGGGCGACAGCCGGTGAGGGACCAAATGAAGAAGTTCGCGATCGCGGCTCTGGGAACGGCGGCGCTGTATCTCGCTCTCGCGGGCGAGGATGCACCGCTCGGTGGGGCTCCCCACGCCCTCGCGGTCGCCCCCGTGCCGGACACGCTGGCGAACTCGGTCATCCAGACGGTGTGCACCCGCTGCCACAACGACTCGCGCCGGGCGGGCAACCGCTCCTTCCTCGAATTCGACGCCGACGAGCCGCAGGCCGACCCCGAGACCGCCGAGCAGATGATCCGGAGGCTCCGCGCCGGCATGATGCCGCCGCCCGGCGTCCGGCGTCCGGACGAAGCCACGCTCACCGCCGTGGTCGAGGCGCTCGAGACGGGCATGGACGCGGCGGCGCACGCGAACCCGAACCCGGGCACGCGGACCTTCCAACGCCTCAACCGCGCGGAGTATCGGCGCGCGGTCCAGGACCTGCTCGATCTCGACGTCGACATGGAGGCCTTCCTCCCGACCGAGACGATCAGCGACAACTTCGACAACATCGCCGACGTCCAGATGATGTCCGCGACGCTGATGGAAGGCTATCTGCGGGCGGCGAGCGAGATCAGCCGCATGGCCGTCGGCGACCCGGATGCGGGCCCGCGCCAGGTCACCTACAAGGTGCCGAAGACGGCGTCGCAGGCCGTTCGGGCCGAGGGGGCGCCCTTCGGGACGAGGGGCGGCATCTCCGTGATCCACGTCTTCCCGGCCGATGGGGAGTACGTGTTCAAGATGGACATGCACCCGGGGCCGACGGGGTTCCTGTATGGGATGACGGCTCCGGATGAGAAGATCGAGGTTTCGATCGACGGCGCTCGGGTGGCGCTGCTCGAGATCGACCCGTTCATGTCGGAGTCCGACCCGCAGGGGATGGTGATCGAGACCGAGCCAATCCATGTGGGAGCGGGTCCGCAGCGGGTGACGGCGGCCTTCCTCCTCAACGCCGAGGGTCCGGACAACGACCTCATCAAGCCGATCGACTACAAGCTCGCCGACTCGAACATCGGCAGCGCCTACGGCGTGACGACGCTCCCGCACCTGCGCGACTTCCTCGTCACGGGTCCGTTCACGGTCACCGGCATCTCGGAGACACCGAGCCGCAAACGGATCTTCTCCTGCCGGCCCACGGCGCCCGACGAGGAGCGTCCCTGCGCGCGGCGGATCATCAGGACGCTGGCGGCCACGGCATACCGCCGGCCGCTGGAGACGGAAGATGTCGACGACCTCATGGTGTTCTTCGACCTCGGCGTCGAGGAAGGCGGGTTCGAATTCGGCATCCGCACCGCGCTCCAGGCGGTTCTCGCGAGCCCGCACTTCGTCTTCCGGCTCGAGGAGATGCCGGCGGACGTGGCGCCCGGGGACATCTACCGTCTGAGCGACATCGACCTCGCCACCCGGCTCTCCTACTTCCTGTGGGGCACGCACCCCGACGACGAACTCGTGGCGCTGGCCGACGCGGGCCGCCTTTCGGACGGGGCGGTGCTGGAGGCTCAGGCGCGACGCATGCTCGACGACCCGCGGGCGGAAGCTATGGCGACGCGCTTCGCCTACCAGTGGTTCCGTCTTCAGGATCTCGAGAAGATCCACCCCGACGCGCTGCTCTACCCGTATTGGGACCACCGGCTCGTGGAGGCGATGCTGCAGGAGACGCAACTCTTCTTCGAGCACCTCCTGCGTTCGGATGCGTCGTTCTTCGAACTGCTCACCGCGGATTACACGTTCGTGAACGAGCGGCTCGCGCGGCACTACGGCATTCCCGACGTGACCGGCGAGGAGTTCCGCCGCGTCGGGATCCCGGACGAGGCGCGCCGCGGACTGCTGGGCCACGGGAGCATCCTCACGCTGACCTCGCACGCGGACCGCACCTCGCCGGTCCTGCGCGGGAAGTGGGTGATGGAGGTCCTGCTCGGGACTCCGCCGCCCCCGCCCCCGCCGGACGTGCCCGACCTCGAAGTGACGGACGAGGCTCGGGAGGGCCGCTTCCTCACCGTGCGCGAGCGGCTCGAGATGCACCGCTCGAACCCGGCCTGCCGGTCGTGCCACCGGGTGATCGACCCGATCGGACTTGCCCTGGAGAACTTCGACGTCACCGGGGCGTGGCGGATCAAGGACCAGGGCCGGACGGTGGACACGACGGGCGAACTCTACGACGGGACCCCGATCATGAGCGCCGCGGATCTGAGGGCGGCGTTGCTCGACCGCGAGGACTCGCTCGTGCGGACGTTCATCGAGAATCTCATGGCCTACGCCCTGGGGCGGCGGATCGAGTACTACGACATGTCCACGGTGCGTGAGATCGCACGCGTGGCGCAGGCCGATGGCTATCGGATGACAACGTTCATCATGGAGGTCGTGAAGAGCGCGCCCTTCCAGATGAGCGCCGTCGAGATGGTCGCCGACGAAGATATCGACGCAGGCGGGCACTGAGGGAGCCGCCCGGCGAAACAGATCAGGAGGAGTGAGCATGGAACTCATCACGGGTAAGCACATCTCCCGCCGCACGGCCCTGAGGGGCCTGGGGGCGACGGTGGCGTTGCCGTTCCTGGATGCGATGCTGCCGGCCGGCCGGCTGTGGGCCTCCACCCGGTCGCTTACGGACGTGAAACGGTTCGTGGGCATCGAGATGGTGCACGGCGCCGCCGGCTGCAACGAGTGGGGCGCGTCGCAGTTCATGTGGTCGCCCGAGAAGGTGGGGCGCGACTTCGACCTCACGCCGAGCAGCCTGAGCCCGCTCGAGCCGTGGCGCGACTACCTGACGATCATCTCGAACACGGATGTCGAGAACGCGGAGGCGAAGACGGCGAAGGAGATCGGCGGCGACCACTTCCGTTCCAGCGCCACCTTCCTCACGCAGGCCCACGCGAAGCAGACCGAGGGCTCCGACGTGTTCGTCGGCACCTCGATGGACCAGTACTACGCGCAGCGCTTCGGGCAGGACACGCCGATTCCCTCCATGCAGCTGTGCATCGAGAACGTGGACCAGGCCGGCGGGTGCGCGTACGGCTACGCCTGCGTGTACACCGACACGATCAGCTGGGCGTCGCCGACCGAGCCGCTGCCCATGATCCGCGATCCGCGGGCCGCGTTCGACCAGTTGTTCGGGGCCGGCGGGACATCGGAGGACCGGGCCCGGCGCCGGCGCACCGATCGCAGCATCCTCGACTGGATCATGGGCGAGGTCAGCGGTCTGAAGCGTGATCTCGGAGCCACGGATCGGCGGCGGCTGGATCAGTACCTCGACAACATCCGCGAGATCGAGCGCCGCATCGAGCGCATCGAGGCGCACAACACGAGCGGTGAGACGCGGGAGATTCCCGAGGCCCCGCCCGGGGTGCCGGATGACTTCGCGGAGCACGTCCACCTGATGTTCGACCTGCAGGCGCTGGCCTTCCAGTCGGATCTGACGCGCGTGTTCTCGTTCAAGCTCGGCCGCGATGGGTCGGGCCGGGTGTATCCGGGCAGCGGCGTGGACGCCGGCTTCCACCCGGCCTCGCACCACGGAGGCCGCGAGGACCGCGTGACGGACTACGAGAAGATCAACCGCTACCACGTGAGCATGTTGCCGTACCTGCTCGAGAAGCTGGCCAGCATCGAGGAGCCGGACGGGAACCTGCTCGACAAGAGCATGATCCTGTACGGCTCGCCGATGGGCGACTCGAACCTGCACAACCACAAGCGTTGCCCGCTGTTCGTGGTCGGGAAGGCCGGCGGGGAACTCGAGGGCAACATGCACATCAAGGCGCCGGACGGGACGCCGATGGCCAACGTGATGCTGAGCCTGATGCACAAGCTCGGTATGGAAGACATGACGAGCTTCGGCGACAGCACCGGCGGCTTCTCGTTCTCCGCGGTCGCACAGGATTGAGGCGGAGCGTCGTTCGGAGGGTCGGAGGCAGATCGATGTTGAAGAGAGTAGGTAAGGCCGGACTTCGGTCGGGGGTCCTCGTCGCGCTCTGCGCTACCACGCTGTGGGCGGCTGTGGCGACGGACGCGCCCGTCGCCGAGGCGGCGGCGCAGGGAGACCTCGAGGCCGTTCGTACCCTCCTCCGGGACGGGGCCGATGTGAACGCGGCGCAGGGCGATGGCATGACGGCGCTGCACTGGGCGGCCCTGCGGGGCGACGCGGAGATGGTGTCGGTGCTCGTTTACGCCGGTGCCAACGTGGCGTCGACCACGCGTCTGGGCGCCTACACGCCGCTCCATCTCGCGAGCCGGGATGGCCGGGCCGACGCGGTCGCCCTCCTGCTTGAGGCCGGAAGCGATGCAAGCGCGGTGACGACGACAGGTGCCACTCCGCTCCACTTCGCCGCGGCCGGCGGGGACGTGAGGTCCCTCACGAGCCTGCTCGAGGCCGGAGCCGAGGTCGACGCGCAGGAGGGGGCCAACGGCCAGACGCCGCTCATCTTCTCGGCCGCCGCCGGACGTCTGGAGGCGGTGCGAGCCCTGATCGCCCACGGCGCCGACGTATCGGTCGCGTCCCATGTCCTGGACTTCGTCGAGAAGGCGCGCACCGATAGCGAGGCGCGGGGCCGGCGGCGGGAAGTTCTCACGGCGATTCGGAAGGCCGAGGCCGAGGCGCGCGGCGAGACCGTGGAAGTCGGGATTACCCGCACCGACACGCCGTCCGGCCAGGAGCCGACGCGGCGAGAGGCGGCGGATCGAGCGAATCGGGACCAGACCGGCACGGCCCCGGCGACGCAAGGCGCCGGCACGACCCCGGGCCAGGAACCCGCGGCCGGCGCGCCCCCGGAGACACCGGAGGAGGAACCCGACGAAGCCCGGGGCGAGGATCCGCCCGAGGATGAAGCGGCCGCCGAGGCGGCGGGAGCCGCGGAGGAGACGGAAGAAGCCGAAGAGGCTACTGAGGACGAAGACCCTGCCGAGGACGAAGACCCTGCCGGGGAACCGGCGGAAGAGGAGCCGAAGCCCGCGCCGCGGCCGCTGAGCTACAGCGACATCGTCGGCAAGCAGGGTGGCATGACCGCGCTCCACTACGCGGTTCGCGAAGGCCACTTCGAGACGGTCAAGGCCCTCGTCGCGGCGGGTGCCGATATCGATGGACGCACCGAAGGCGACATGAGTACGCCGCTCGTCGTCGCCACCGTGAACGGGCACTACGACCTCGCGGCCTGGCTGCTCGAACAGGGGGCGGACCCGAACCTGGCCAGCGAGGACGGCGTGGCACCGCTCTACGCGACGGTCGCCAACCGTTGGGCCCCCAAAGCGCTGTACCCGCAGCCCACCGCGTTCCGCCAGCAGGAACTTGACTATATGGAGCTGATGGAGATGCTCCTCGCCGCCGGGGCGGATCCGAACGCGCGCGTGAACACGCACATCTGGTACTCGGCGTACAACTTCGACCTGCTGGGCGTGAACTTCAGCGGCGCGACGCCCTTCTGGCGCGCCGCGAAGGCGCTCGACATCCCGGCCATGGAAATGCTCGTGGCCGCCGGCGCCGACCCGCACATGCCGACCCGGAAGGCGCCCGAGCGCCGCCGCCGTCGGCCCGCCGATGAGGAAGAGGAAGAGGATCCGAGCGGACTGCCGCCCGTCGAGGTCGGCGGACCCGGCATCCCGCCGCTCGTCGCCGCCGCGGGCTATGGCTACGGGCGCTCACGCACCGGCAACCAGCACCGGCATCGACCCGACGAATGGATGGCCACGGCGAGGTATCTCGTCGAGGAACTGGGCGCGGACGTCAACGGCCGCGACTCGGATGGCTTCGGGGCGCTGCACTACGCCGCGGCGCGCGGCGACAACGAACTGATCGAGTACCTCGTCGGCAACGGCGCCGACCCGCTCATCGTGGCCCGCAGCGGCCAGACGACGGTCGACATGGCGAACGGCCCCATCCAGCGCGTGCAGCCCTTCTTCGAGACGATCGCCCTCCTCGAGAGCATGGGCGCGAAGAACAACCACAACTGCCTCAGCTGCTGAGTCGTTCGCTCCGGAGTTATTCGTCCGTGGTCCGATAGGGAGCGGTGGCCCGCTCCCGCACGGCTTCCACGATCCACGAGTTGATGCTCATCTCCCGCGATGCCGCTGCCCGCGCAACGGCCTCGTGAAGATCGGAGCCCAGGCGAACGTTCAGCTTGCCGGAAAAGGGCTTCTTGGGTTCCACCCCGTCCTCCACGCACCAGGCGAGATACTCATCGATGGAGCGGTGAAACTCCCGCCGTAGTTGCGTGGTGTCCGTCGCTTCGAACGTGGCGATCGGATATGGACCGCTGTTAACGACCCGGCCGTGGAGGATGTTGTTCGAGTCATCGAACTCGACCGCAGCCAGGTATCCCTTGTATTCCATCATGGCGCTACTCCCGTCGCTCGCAGGAAGGCCGCAATGTCTCGGACCGTCTCCCGGCCTACGACCGGCCGCGGGTGGGGTCGATGGATCACGATCCTCTCATCGTCCTTTCGGAGTCCAACGCGCGACCCCGACCGTTCCACGACCTGAACGTTGCACGCCTGTAGCATCGCCCGGACCTCGTCCCACCGGATATCCGAGGGCGTCGGCTTCCGGTGGACGCGCTCCAGGGTCTTCCGGTGTCTGGTCCGCATGGATTCCGAGAATCGTCCGCCCATGGTACCATGTCAAGTACCATCGCGTCACGACGCGAAAAGCGGGCATAAGAAAGGCTCGCGAGCTTTGCTAATCGTCGCGCGGGAGGCGCTGAGAGACGGAGATCGGGTAGCCGTCGGGGTCGCGGAGGGTGAACTCGATCGAGCGGGCGTTGGGGTTGAGGTGCGGCTCGTCGAGGCAGTCGGCCCCCATGGCGCGGGCCCGCTCGAACACGGCCTGCGCGTCCTCGGTGTAGAAGTAGAGCAGGACGCCGCGGCCGGGCGTCCCCTCCGCCGGGTCCGTCATCCCCGGGTGGGCCTTGAACTCGCGGTGGTGCAGCAGCAGTTCGACGCGTCCGTCCGGCGCCAGGAGCCGCTCGAAGTGATGGCCCCCCCGGCCGCTCACAAAGCCGAAGAGTTCGACATACCAGGCTGAGCTCGCTGCCACGTCCCGAACGACGAGCAGGGGCGTGAGGCTCTGGCCGGTCGCGGTCATCGATCCGGATCTCCGGTGTCGTCTGTGGTGCCCGGCTTCCCGCCGCCTAGTGGTTCGAGTTGTTCGCCTGGGCCTCGGCGGCGCGCCTCGCCTCCTCGCGGGCGGCGACCAGCGCTTCGAACTCCGCGGGATCGAGGTAGGTCACGTCGACCCACAGGTGCGCCATCTCGTCCACGGTCCGATCCCCGTAGCCGACCCACTGCTCATGGTCGGGGTTGTTCGGGTTCTCGACCGTGTTGTCGTGCCAGGCGGTAATGACGAGGGTCGTCCCGGCAGGGAGGAGCGGCGCGGCGTCTTCCTCGTAGATGTAGTTGATGTGCCAGTTCCACTGGAAGTTGTCGACCTGGTTGATCAACTCCTTGCGGCCGTCCGGGTAGATCGCCTCGAGCGACATGGCCTTGCCGCGCATGTGCATGTGCGGCTGGAAGTTCTCCAGGCGGGCGGGCCAGCGCAGGGTGTGGAAGTCCTGCGTGACGGCGATCTCGCCCGGCGGGATGTCGAGGCCCGTCCGGCCCGTGGCGTTGTAGATCATGAGCCGCGTGCGGTTCCGGGGCTCCTCGCCCTTGGGATAGAACCAGACGCCGAGTTCGACGTAGCTGTCCTCGACGCGCTCGCCCATCGCGTGGAGGTGGACCTCCCAGCGGATCTGCGAGCCGGGGAGCATGATCTTGCCCGCGCCCTCGGGGAAGATCTCTCCCTCCTTGCCCACGGCCCACTCCATGAAGAGATCCGGGCCGCCCATCGCGCCCCCGCGCGTGCTCGCCTCGACGATGCGGGCGCTCATGGGGCTCTCCTCCTCGTTCTGCTGGAGGAAGGCGAGGACGTGGTGTGTGATCGTGCGCCCATCGTTGCCCGCAGGCCTGATTTCGATGGCTTTTACCCAGCGGGGCTCCGTGATGCCGGTCGGCGTGACGGGCCGCCACCACTTGTCCATCGTTTCGGCTTCGAGCGTGTAGGGTTCGGACGCGATGACGAGGTCGGGTTCCCCGAACTCATCGAGGAGGCGCCATTCGTTCGGATCGGGGAACTCGACGGGAGGCGGCAGGTCCGCGGGGTCGCCCTCTACCCGGCCGCCATCGATCCACGCGACGATTGTCCCGATCTCCTCGTTCGACAGGCTGCGGTCGTTCCTGAACTCCTGGATCCCGACCGTGGGATCGAGGTGCCAGGGTGGCATGACTCGGTTCGAGACCTTCTCGCGGATGCTCGATGCCCAGCGGTACGCGTCCCGGTACGTGAGGAGCGACATCGGGGCGATCGAGCCTTCCTGGTGACACTCCTGGCACTTGGCCTGGAGGATCGGCATCACGTCCCGGTTGAAGG
Source organism: Candidatus Palauibacter australiensis (assembly GCA_026705295.1). Classification (NCBI taxonomy): domain Bacteria; kingdom Pseudomonadati; phylum Gemmatimonadota; class Gemmatimonadia; order Candidatus Palauibacterales; family Candidatus Palauibacteraceae; genus Candidatus Palauibacter; species Candidatus Palauibacter australiensis. Next base: position 1,313 of record JAPPBA010000032.1, on the reverse strand, counting down.
TCATGTCTCCAGACCCGTTCTGCTGCGCCCCCGCCGGCCCCGCGACGCTCAGGGCGCCGAATGCCGCTCCGATCGCGATGGCCGCTCGCTTCAAGGGAATCGGATCGAACTTTCTCATCATCGTTCTCCTCGAACCTCCTCGAATCCGCCCGGTTACGGGTTGACCACGACCGGGAGGAATCCGTTCGTCCAGCAGCATTGCGCGTGGCCGGCGGCGGAGACACCGGAACCGTCGTTGGCGCGCACGCGCAGGATGTAGTCGCCCGGCTCACTGAAAGTGACCGGGGTTGCGGCTTCGGCTCCGCTGGCCGGGACACGGGCGGTGGGCTCGCCGAACGTCACGTCGCCCGGACCCTGGTGCTTGAACCATGCGAGGTTGACGGGCGAGCCGTCGCGGCTCCCCGCCACAAAGTGACTCCGTCCCACGCCGTCGTCCCGGACGTGGACGCTTACGTCGAGCGGCTCTCCGACCCGGGCCTTGAGGGGGCCTCCCCAGGCGCCGGCCGGTCCGGCGCCTTCGTCACCCGCTCCGAAGCGGAGGACGGGGGGCGTGTTGCCGTCGCCCGCTTCGCCCTTGAGCGCGTCGATCTGCCAGTCCCGGTGCAGGTGGCCCGGAACGCGGAGCGTCTGGCCGCGCATCTTCAGCGTCCAGTAGATCTTCCCCTCACCGAAATCCGCCGGGACCCGGACGACGAACACGCCGTAGTGGCGCCTTGGGGCGAACGACGTGGGCTGGGCGCCCTGAAACTCCGCCGGCTCGATCGTGTTGTCCGGTCCCAGGGGGACTTCGATCGTTTCGTCGAAGTTGCGGTTGAAGTAGCCGAAGGAGAGGGACAGCGTGCCGTCCGCGTTCGGGTACCAGCCCTCGAAAGCGGGCGTCACCGTCTGCCCCCTCCCGCTGGGATTGCCGAGCGGGACCTGGCCGGTAAGCGGCGCCGTATCGAGGCACAGCGCCGCCGCGAGCGCGGCGAGCGCCGGCAGCCCGTGGCGAACCCCCCCGTCGCTCCTGCCACGGGTTGCCGGGACCCGCGCCGGTCTCACCGTCCCGCTTCCGCCATGCTCGCCTCGATCGAGGCCCGGATCGCCTTCACCGTCGCATCCACCCGGAAGCGGAGCAGTTTCCGGCCGGTGGCGATCGCCTCCTCCTTGGGGGCGATGGAGACGCCGTTGATGCTGGCCCGTCCCGCCGCCACGCGCTCGTCGTAGCGCACCGTTGTCGGGTCCTCGGTCATCATGATCGCGGTGATGACGAAGTCGTCGTGAATCCCTTCCGCTCATCGGCGAGGCCGGATTGTGGGACGTGCGGGACCGCC
>JAPPBA010000031.1 GCA_026705295.1 Candidatus Palauibacter australiensis | reverse complement strand
GGCCGGAGGATAGCTGCGGAGCCCGGCCGCTGGCCCGGGGGGCCGGAGGATAGCTGCGGAGCCCGGCCGCTGGCCCGGGGGGCCGGAGGATAGCTGCGGAGCCCGGCCGCTGGCCCGGGGGGCCGGAGGATAGCTTCGGAGCCTGGCCGCTGGCCCGGGGGCCGGAGGATTCTTGAGCCTGTACAGGTAGTTGTATAGGTTCATGTACATGCCCAGGGTCAACATCGCCGAAGCCCGGGCCGATCTGGCTCGGTATCTCGCCCGCGTGGAGCGTGGCGAGACCGTCACGCTGTGCCGGCGCAACGTGCCCATCGCGGAGATCCGCCCCCTGCCCTCGACACCGATCCGGGAACGCCCGATCGGCATCGACCGCGGCATGAAGGTGCCGGAGAGCTTCTTCGAGCCCCTGCCGGAACCCGTCCTGCGGGCCTTCCAGGGTGACGCCGGCGAGCCGTGAGGCTGCTCGTCGATACGTGTACGTTCCTGTGGCTGGCGGCGGCGGACTCCCGCCTCTCGCGGGCGGCGGAGGCGGCGTGCCGAGATCCCGGCAACACGGTGTACCTGAGCGCGCTCTCGGCGTGGGAAATCGCGATCAAGCACCGCCTCGGGCGGTTGCCGCTCCCGGAGTCGCCCGTCCGCTACGTCTCGAGCCGGCGCGAATGGCTGGAACTTGAACCGCTCCCCTTCGATGAGGCATCGGCGGCCCACGAAATTCTCCTGCCGACCCTTCATGTGGACCCCTTCGACCGCGGTCTCGTCTCGCAGGCGATCGTCAATGGCTTGACGATCGTCACGCCCGACGGGGCGATCTCTTCGTATCCCGCTCCCGTCCTCTGGTGACCGTCTCCGGCGCTGGACGCCTTGCCGCGAGGTCGGTACCGTCTTCGCCGGCCGTCAGGCAGGGCTCGATGAGGGGAGCATGAGATGATAAGCGCGTGGAGCGACCGCGAGGCCGCGGAACTCGTCGAACGGTACGCCGCCGAAGGCGTGGGAGAGGATCTCGCGCTGCGGGTGTACACGACGCGCCTCCTCGGGTCCGAGCCGCGGCTCGTGATGCACGGCGGCGGCAACACGTCGGTCAAGGGCCGCGCGCGGGACGTGACCGGGATCGACCTGGACGTGCTGTACGTGAAGGGGAGCGGCTGGGACATGGGGACGATCGAGCCGCCCGGCCTCCCGGCGGTGCAACTCGATCCGCTTCTGGGGCTGGCGGAGATCGACGCCCTGTCCGACGAGGACATGGTGAACCTGCAGCGCCGCAACCTGCTCGACTCGAAGGCGCCGAACCCCTCGGTGGAGACGCTCCTGCACGCGTGGGTGCCGCGCACGTTCATCGACCACACACACGCGAACGCGGCGCTCGTGCTGACCGACCAGCCGCACGGGGAGGAGATCTGCCGCGAGGTCTACGGCGACCGCGCCGCGATCGTGCCCTACATCATGCCGGGCTTCGATCTCGCGAAGGCGGCGAAGGCGGCGGCCGACGCCCATCCGGAGGCGGAAGGGCTCGTCCTCCTCAAGCACGGGCTGTTCACCTTCGGGGACACGGCGCACGAGGCGTACGAACTCATGATCGAGTTCGTCAGCCTCGCCGAAGCGCGCATCGCGGGCGGGCGCCGGACCGTGTTCGCCGCCGCTGCGACACCTGGCGCGGGCGCTTCCGCGAGCGAGGTGGCCCCCGCCATCCGCGGCATGCTGGCGAACCGACGGGGTGGCGAGGCGAATGAGGGCGAGACGGCTGCGTTCGAGCGCTTCATCCTGGAACACCGGACAAGCCCGGCCATTCTCGCCTACGTCGGCGGCTCGGAGCTGTCGCGCTACAGCCAGGTCGGCACGGTCACGCCCGATCACGCGATCCGCACGAAGCCGTTGCCGGTCGTGCTCCCCGCGCCGCCCGCCGGCGACCTGACCGCCTGGACCGCGGAGGCGCGAGCCGCGGTGGACGCCTACCGGGAGGCCTACGCGGCCTATTTCGAGCGCCACAACCCGCGCTACGGCGGGACGAAGCGCATGCTCGACCCGAGTCCGCGCGTGGTCCTCGTGCCGGGCGTCGGGCTCTTCGCGAGCGGTCGCGACGCACGGGCGGCGGCCGCGGCGGCCGACCTCGCCGAGACCACGGTCGACGTCATCACGGATGCGGAGAGCATGGACCGCTTCGAAAGCATCACCGAGGCGGAACTGTTCGACATCGAGTACTGGTCGCTCGAACAGGCGAAACTGGCCGGCGCGAAGGAGAAGACGCTGGCCCGCCAGGTCGTCGTCGTCACGGGCGGCGCGGGCGCCATCGGCCGGGCCACGGCCGCCGCGTTCCGGGCCGCCGGCGCCGAGGTCGCCCTCTTCGACCTCCCGGGCCCCTCGCTCGACGCCGCCGGTCAGGCCGGAGCGGGGCTCGCCGTCCCATGCGACGTGACGGACGACGCGTCCGTCGACCGCGCGTTCGGCATCGTCGCCGCCCGCTTCGGAGGCGTCGACATCCTCGTCTCGAACGCCGGGGCGGCCTGGCGCGGCCCCATGGCCGACGTGACGGACGACGTGCTGCGGGAGAGCTTCGAGTTGAACTTCTTCGCCCACCAGCGCGTTACGCGCGCGGCCGTGCGCACGATGCGCGCCCAGGGGACGGGCGGCTGCCTCCTCTTCAACGTCTCCAAGCAGGCCGTCAACCCGGGCCCCGACTTCGGCCCCTACGGACTGCCGAAGGCGGCGACCCTCGGACTCGTGCGCCAGTACGCCATCGAGCACGGTTGGGAGGGCATCCGGTCGAACGGGGTCAACGCCGACCGCATCCGGAGCGGCGTCCTCACCGACGAGATGATCGCGTCCCGCTCCGAAGCGCGTGGCGTGAGCGAGGACGCCTACCTGCGCGGAAACCTCCTCGGCCGCGAGGTCCGGGCCGACGATGTCGCCCGGGCGTTCGTTTCCCTTGCCCTCGCCCGCGCGACGACGGGCGCGATCCTCACCGTGGACGGCGGCAACGTCGCCGCCGCCCTCCGCTGACCGTGAGGGCGGTCGCGTCGGTTCCGGCAGGTCGGTTCCGGCAGGTCGGGTCCGGCAGGTCAGTTCCAGGTCCTTGTCAGCACCCGGTTCCACGGCAGGACATCCACGTCGCCGCGTCGATGGGAAGAGTCGCCCCCGAAGATCAGCCGGCGGTCGACGGAAAGCCCCGTCCTCCCCAGCGCCTTCCCGAGCGTCCGCATGCCGAGGAGGAAACGCGGGACGACCGTGGCGCCGGACTTCGCCTCGGCCAGGATGACCCGCTCTCCCCGATCAACGACGAGATTGACCTCGGTGCCCGCCGCCCTGTAATGCCGCAAACGCGGCTCTTCGCCGCGATGAGCGATCGCCTTCAAGACCTCCGCCGCCACCCAGCTCTCGAAGATCTGCCCTCTCAACGGGTGATGACGGAGTTCCTCCGGCGTGCGGATGCCGAGCGGGTGGCAGGCCAGTCCCGAATCCAGAAAGTGGAGCTTGGGCGCCTTGATCTGACGTGTGCGCACGTTGGGGCGGTACGCCGGGACCCGAAAGACAAGGAAGCTGGACTCCAGCACGTGGATCCACGCCCGGACCGTGTTGTGTCGGATGCCGACGTCGGCCGCCAGCGCCGACAGATTCACCTCTCTTGCGGTTCGTCCCGCAACCAGTCTCACGAACTCCGAAAAGGCCCCGAGGTTCGCGATGTTCCGCAGGGACAGGATATCGTGATCCAGATACGTCGCGAGATAATCCCGGAGCCAGACCCGGGGCGAGATGTCACCTTGGTGAATCGTCGGGTACGCCCCGGTCCAGAGTGCGTCGAGCATACTCGGCGATGGTCTTCCGAAGCGCGCCAACTCGTCAAATCCCGGCGGAAGCAGCTGGAGTACGCCCACGCGACGCGCCATCCACGCGTTTATCACCGGACTCAATCCGAAGTGCATCGACCCGGTCAGCACAAAGCGCCCCGGAGCCGGATCCTCGTCCACGAGTTCCTGAAGATAGGCAATCAACACCGGCGCCAACTGGGCGTCGTGGATCACCGCCCCGTCCCGATACTCCCGCACGAAACCCTCGGGATCCAGCTCCGCCTCGGTGCGCACGTCAAGCCGTCGCAACGACACGTAGGGCCGGTCGGAGAGCACGGTCCGGCAGAGCGTCATCTTGCCGGACTGCCGTGGCCCCATGACCATTACGATCGGATGGCGCCGCATCCGTCGGCGAAACGAGTCAACAAGGTTACGACGGATGATGGTCACGGTTCCAGGTTCTCCAGGTTCTCCAGGTGTTCCGGGAACTCC
>JAPPBA010000030.1 GCA_026705295.1 Candidatus Palauibacter australiensis | reverse complement strand
CTCGACACGCTGCGCGAGCGGGAATTCACGGACCTGGAACTGCCGGAGGGATTCCTGTCGGATTCGGAATCGGAGGCGATTGCCCGGTGCGGGCTGGCGCGCCTGTACTGGACGCACGAGCTGAGCCTCTCCGAGATGAGGGCTCAGCTCGACGACATCCCCGTTCAGGACGCCGGCGAGGCGGTGGAGGCGGCGCTGGAGTGGTCGAACGGCAAGGTCTTCCAGATCGCCGTGCACACGATGCGGGGCAGCCTGTCCGTGAGCGAGGCGACGACGGCGCTATCGCGCGTCGCCGAGGCCTCCATCGTCACCGTCCTGTCCGCCGTCGAGGAGGACTTCGCCGACCGCGGCGTGCCGGAGGCCAGCGGCGGCGTGGCGGTCGCAGTCCTGGGACCTCTGGTAAACGGTGAGGCGCTGCCGGGGACGGAGCTCGACGTCCGGTTCGTGTACGACGGCGAACCGGCCAGGTACTACGAAGCGCTGTGCCGCCGCTTCCGCAAGGCGCTGCGCGCCCTGTCGCGCAACAACCTGCTCCTGGCGCCGGTCCCCCGCGGCGGGATGGGCGACCTCCATTCTCTCGCCGAGTTCGAGGAACAGCTCCGGAATCCCGGTTCGGGTCGCGAGCTTGCGGCGCGCGCGGGCGCGCGTTGCGTGTTCGTGTCGGGCGATGACGAAATCGAGGAACGGTTCGCGCAGGTGCTGGGGGACGCTCCGGGACGGAGTGCGGCCCGCGAGACGCTGATGGCCGAGCTGCGCGAAGCCACCGCGAGCGAAGTCGAACCCGTGGCCGGGGCCGCCGTGGACATCGTCGCGCTCGCAGATGAACGGCGCCGCCCCGCCGACCTCCAGTAGAGGTCCCGACCCGCAGCCCGGTGGCACATCCCCGCGTCAGCGCCGAGAGCCGCGGCCCGATCGCCTACATGGCGAAGAACGGCACCGCGGTCAACGTCGTCATGTTCGTCCTCCTGGTCGGCGGCCTCCACGCGGCGTTCGGTCTCGTGCAGGAAGTGATCCCCGACGTCTCCCTGGACCGCGTCCAGGTCCTCGTCCCCTACCCGGGCGCCTCTCCGGAGGAGGTCGAGGAGTCGATCGTTCGCAGGATCGAAGAACAGATTCGCGGCGTGGAGGGCCTCGACCGCGTGACCGCCATCGCTTCGGAAGGGCTCGCGTCGGTCATCGCCGAGTTCAAGGCCGGGACGGACATCAACCGCGCGCTCAACGAGGTCAAGGCGGAGGTGGACCGCATCCCCACGTTCCCGGCGGACGCGGAGCGGCCGGAAGTGCGCGAGATCACCAGCCGGCAGCGCTTCATGCGCCTCCTCGTCCACGGCGACGTGCCGGAGCGGACGCTCAAGGAGCTTGCGTACGGGATCGAAGAGGGAATCTCGGCGCTGCCCCAGGTGTCCCTCGCCACGACAAGCGGGACACGCCCGTACGAGATATCAGTCGAGATTCCCCAGCGGAGGCTTCGCGCGCTGGGCCTTACCCTGGAGGATGTCGCGCTGGCGGTGCGGCAGGGTTCGCTGGAACTCTCGGCGGGCAAGGTGTCCGCGGGCGAGGACGAGATCCTCGTGCGCACGCTGGGGCGGAATTACGTACAGGCGGACTTCGAGGACATCGTCATCCTCACTCGTCCGGATGGAACGTCGGTCCGCGTGGGCGATGTCGCCACCGTCCGCGACGGCTTCGCGGACACCGAGCTGCGCGTGCGCTACGACGGCCGGCCGGCGGCCCGCGTGGATGTGTACCGCACCTCCGACGAACAACTGCTGGGCATCAGCGCCGCGGTGCAGGAGTACCTGGCGACCGAAGTCCTGCCGGGCCTGCCGGCGGGCGTGGACGTCGCGGTCTGGAGCGACGACTCCGCCCTGGTGGGCGGCCGGCTCGGCCTCATGGTGAAGAACGGATTGCTCGGCCTGGTACTCGTCTTCATCGCCCTCGCGCTGTTCCTGGAGATCCGGCTCGCGCTATGGGTGGCGGTGGGCCTGGCCGTCTCGTTCACGGGGACGTTCCTCGTGATGGATTTCCTGGGCCTGTCCATCAACATGTTCTCGCTGATGGGCCTCATCCTCGCTCTCGGGATCGTCGTCGACGATGCGATCGTGGTGGGAGAGAGCGTCTATTCGGAGCGGGAGAAGGGCGCCGGAGGGCTGGCGGCGGCGATCCGCGGCACGAAGCGCGTCAGCGGTCCCGTCATCTTCTCCGTCCTGACGACGATCGTCGCCTTCTCGACGCTCATGACCGTGCCGGGCCCTCAGGGCAAGCTGGCGCGGGGCATCCCCATCGTCGTCATCTCCGTCCTGATCGTTTCGCTCCTCGAATCGCTGCTGATCCTGCCGAATCACCTGTCGCACCTCCCCGCGCCCGGCCGGCGTCCAGGCCATCGGGCCGCCGAACTCCTGCGCCGGATCCGGGAGCGCGTGGACATCCTCGTCAGGCGTTTCGTCGACGGACCGCTCGACCGCGGGCTGCGCCTGGCCACCGGACAGCCGCTCGTCGTGCTCGCCTCGGCGATGGGGTTGCTCGTGCTCTCGTCCGCTCTCGTGCTCTCGGGGATCGTTCCGAGCCGGTTCATCATCCCGCTGGAGGGCGACATCGTCTCCGCCAGTCTGCGGCTGCCCACCGGCACGCCGGGCGACCAGACGAGCGCGGTGGCCGACCGCGTGGAGGCGGCCGGACACCGCGCCGTGGCGCGCATCGCGGCGGAGCGGGGCACGGAGGCCGATGCTCTGCCGCTCGAGGTCGGCGTGGCGGTCACGCTGGGGCAGCCGGCCGAACTCTTCGATCCCCTGGCCGGCGACGCGTTCCAGTCCGCTCGCGGCCACCTGGCCACCGTTCAGTTCAAGCTCATCGACTGGGAGCGCCACGGCGTCCCGGCGTCCGCGCTCGAGCGGGTGTGGCGGGAGGAAGTCGGCGTCGTCCCGGAGGCGACGGCGCTCTCGATCACATCCAGCATCGTCGGCGGCGACCTCCCCGCTCACTACGACCTCTCTCATCCCGACCCGGTCCGCCTGCGGTCGATCGCCGACGACGTCGTCGCGGAACTCGGCGGCATCGAGGGCGTCTTCGATGTTCGGACCAACCTGGACGAAGGGTTCGGTGAACTGCAGCTCGAACTCGACCCGTCCGCCCGAACGCTCGACCTGAACGTGGATGAATTCGCCCGACAGGTGAGATCCGCCTTCTTCGGGGTCGAGGCGCTCCGGGTACCGCGGGGTCGCGAGGACGTGCGGGTCTACGTGCGGCTGCCCGAAGAAGAGCGGAACTCCGCGGTCGACATCGAACGATACATGGTGCGGACGCCGGGCGGAGGCGAGGTGGCGCTGGGCCAGATCTCCTCGGCGCGTCTCGCCCGGTCCACATCCGCCATCCATCGGATCGACGGGCGGCGGGCCGTGACGGTCACGGCCGACGTGGATGCGGTGAACGCGACGGGCCGGCAGGTGGACGACCGCCTGGAGGGCGGGTTGTTCGCGTCCCTCGAAGCCCGGGATCCCGGCTTCAACTTCGCGTTCGGCGGCCAGCGCCGGCAGCAGGACAACGTCAACGCCGCCCTGGCCCGGTCGGGATTCCTGGCACTGCTCATCATGTATGCGCTGATGGCGATCCCGTTCGGCTCCTGGCTTCAGCCGCTCATCGTCCTCGCCGCCATACCCCTGGGGGCGGTCGGCGCACTGCTGGGACACATGCTGCTGGGCCTCGATCTCAGCATCTGGTCGCAACAGGGGCTGATCGGCGTGGGCGGCGTCGTCATCAACGACTCGCTCGTGATGGTCAAGTTCATGAACGACTTCCGGGACTCCGGCATGAAGCCGCGGGAGGCCATCATCGCCGGATCCAAGGTCCGCTTCCGGGCCATCCTCCTGACGTCGATTACCACATTCCTCGGCGTGGCCCCGCTCGTGTTCGAGACGAGCACCCACGCCCGGCATCTTGTCCCGCTGGCGACATCGGTCGGATTCGGGGTCCTCGTCGCCACCTTCCTTCTCATGCTCGTCGTGCCGGCGCTTGCCGCGGTACAGCACGATGCCGGAGAGCGGTTCCGCCGCGCGCGGGCGCGAAGAGCGCGAAGATAAGGCCGGTCAGGCGACCTGTCGGCGCACCAGGTCTCGGAAGACGCCCGGGGTCTCGGCCAACTCCGCGAAGGAGCCTTCCTGGGCGATCCTTCCCTTGTCGAGCACGTATATGCGGTCGGCCTGGCGCAGAGTGGAAACGCGGTGCGCGACCACGATCCGAGTCGAGGTGAGGCCTGCCAGATTGGCCAGGACCCTGGCCTGCGTTTCGTTGTCCAGCCAGTTGGTGGCTTCGTCGAGCATCAGGATGCGGGGATTGCGGATCAGCGCGTGGGCGAGCCGGATCCGCTGGCTCTCCCCTCCCGACGTCACGGCGGCGCCCGCGCCCACCTGGGTCAGCATGCCCATCGGCATCGTCGCGATCTCGCGATCGATGGCGGCGAGCCGAGCCGCCTGCCAGGCCTCCTCGGCGGTCGCGCCCTCGTGGTCGCCGACGATGTTGTCCCACAGATCCTGGGGGTGAAGTCGCACCCCCTGCGGCACGACGCCGATCTGCCGGCGCACTTCCTTGAGATCGAGTTGTTGAAGGTCCCGGCCGTCGTAGTAGACTGACCCGCTGGAAGGCTCTTCCAGCCCGAGCGCGAGCCGCAGCAGCGTGCTCTTCCCGGCCCCGGACGCGCCGGCGATGGCGACGAACTCACCCGTACGCGCCGTGATCGATACTTCGTCGAGGATCAGCGGTCCGTCCGCTTCGCGGCGGAAGGAGACTCGGTCGAACACGACCTCGCCACCCAGGTGCTCCGGGAACTCCCCTTCCGCTCTCGTCTCCGGGGTCTCGGCCAGCAGCGGTCGCATCTGATTCCATGCGGGCACGACGGCGGCGAGCACGCCGAACGACTCGCCCAGGCGGATGACCGCCCGCTGATAGAGTAGAAACAGAACGAAGACGGCGATGAATTCGCCGGCCCCGATGGAGTCCGGGCCGGATAGCGTCACGAACAGGATCACCAGCGCGGCGGCCAGCAAGGGCAGAGCGGCGCCGAAGGCCCGCAGGTGCGTCTCCAGCGCGCCGAGTTCCAGTTCCGCACGCTTCTGCTCGCGGTATTCCCGCGCCCACGCCGCAAAGCCTGAGCCTTCCGCGCCGTCCACGCGCAGTTGGGGGATGCCGTTGATGAGTTGGAACAGTCGGCTCGACAGACGCCGAACGGCCCTCAGCCTGCGGCTGTGCGAGGGGATCTGCCGCATTCCGAGCGCCACGGTCGCGAACAGCGACAGCAGGCCGAAGGCGGCCGTCAGCCCTCCGAGCCGGGCATCGCGGAAGGCGATGAGCAGCAACGCGGGAGACAGGAACAGGATGGACAGCACGCCGTTTCCGATCACGCCCTGCACGGCGTCGCGCGCGTTCTGGAACGTCATGCCCCGCATGGCGAGGTCGCTGGCCGGATACCGCTGCAGGACGCTGGACGGCAACTGGAGCAGACGGTCCCAGAACGCGGCCTCCAGTCGCGAGGCGGCCCGACCCTCGAGCCGCATCAGGGTCATGCCCTGGAGGACATGGAGCAGGGCGCGGACGAGACCGAACGCCACCAGGGCCGCGCTGATCCCGTACAGGAGCCCGGCATCCCCGGCCGGGATCACCTCGTCCGCGACCAGGCCCATGGCCACGGCCGGCAGCAACATCATGGACCCGCCCAGCAGTCCCGCCGCCACGAAGCGGGCCAGGTCGGCGCCCATCCCCTTTCGCGCCACCTTCCACAGGTCGCGCCACCCGGCGGCCCCGGGCTCCAGCGAGGGATAGAAGACCCAGGCGTCCGGACGCAGTGACGCGGCGCTGGCGGCCGTGACCCGCCGCTTGCCCCCGGAGAGGGGATCGAATTCCCTGTAGTTCCCGAACCCTCCGGGCAACAGCGCCACGGGCCTCCCGTCCTCGGCCCGGAACGCCAGCATGGCGCCGCTGTCGCCGACCCACCAACGATCTTCCGCGGCGAGCCGCACCTTTCGGCCCCGCACGCCGGACGCGTTGAGAATCCTGACGAGCCTGTCGTCGGGGGTGGAGCCTTCCTCTTCGAGCGGAGGCCCTTCCTCGCCGAGCGGATCGGGTAGGCGCCGGAAGGCGATGCCCGCATGCCGGCCGATCGCTTTCAGGACCTCGTGCAGCCCCGAATCCTCCACCTCTTCGGTCTCCTCACTCGGGTGACCGTACAGGTCGAAGAGGCGGCGCCGGGCGTGCTCCTCATCGCTGCGGCGGCTGAGCACCCGCGCCCGCGCCAGGTTCGCCTGATCGACGACGGCCAGTTGGCGGTTCAGCCGCTCGAGCGAAAACGCGACCCGGTTGAAGGCGTCCAGGGCGGGCAGCAGCCGCTGGTGCTCGGCGAGTTCCCCGGAGGTTGCCGTGGAGACCCGGACGTCGTGCGTCAGCGTGAGCCAGGTGGCGGGCGTAAGCGGCAGCGCGCGCCCGGCGCCATCGGGTGCCGTCTCGCTCTCGGCGGGGTCGACCAGGCCCATGAACAGACCGGCCGCGGGCGGCAGCCCGGTGACCCAGACGACGCCCCGGCGCGCGCCGAGCGTGCCGCTTCGCGTCTGCGGCGCTTCGCCGGACTCGACGAAGGCATCCATCCGCGGCAGGTGCGTGACGTCGCGGGCCAGCATCGCCGAGATGTCCAGGAGCCACGCGTCCACCTGTTCGGCCAGTTCCGCACGGCGAATCGCGACGAGCCCGGAGGCGGGAAGACGCCGCAGCACGGTGCCGGGCAGCCCCTTGGCGATGAGCCCCAGCGAAGTCACATCGTCCTGTGGGGCCACGCCGGGCAGCAGGCGACCGGCGCCGGCTCGCAGCACATGCTGCGGCGCGGACTGGTCGACTCCCTCCTGGCGTTCGATCAGGAAGAGGTCGACCGTTCCCGACTCGATGAACCAGGCGAAGTCGGGATCGCCGAGGTCGACGGGCAGATTGCTCGCGCAGGGCACCGCCGTGCCCGATTCGGCCGCGATCCGCGCGAGCGTTCGGTCATCCGGCCCGGTCATCCGGCCAGCTCCGTCCGCACGAGGCGGTGGTACACGCCGCTCGTGTCGGCCATCAGCTCATCGTGGGTCCCGCGCTGCACGGCCACGCCTTCGTCGATCACGATGATCTGGTCGCAGTCGCGAACGGTGCTCAGCCGGTGCGCGACGATCAGGCAGCTGACGCCCCGGCGGCGCAGCGCATCGTCGACGTGCGCCTCCGTCGCGGCGTCGAGGGCGCTCGTCGCCTCGTCGAGAATCAGCACCGTCGGGTTCCCGACCAGCGCGCGTGCGATTTCCAGGCGCTGCCGCTGTCCACCGCTGAAATTGACTCCGTCTTCGTCCACCGGAGTCGCATAGCCGCGGGGCCGGCTGAGAATGTCATCGTGGATCGCGGCGTCCCGGGCAGCGGCGACGACGTCATCGTCGAGCACCGCGGGGTTCCACAGCGTGAGGTTGTCGCGCACGGTGGCGGAGAAGAGGACGATTCGCTGGTCCACCATCGAGAGGGAGCGCGACAGCACTTCGTCGGGGATCTCGTCGCGCGGCCGGCCATCGAACAGGATCTCCCCCGACCACGGGTGCAGGATGCCCGCGACGAGGTGGGACAGTGTCGACTTCCCGGACCCGCTGGGGCCGACCACCGCGACGCGTTGCCCCGGCTTGAAGACGAGACTGAAGTCATTGATCAACGGGGGCCGGTTCCGGTTGTAGCCGAAGGTCACTCCACGCAACTCCACATGCCCCGCCAGCCGGAGATGCCCGTGGAGGGTGGCGATCGACTGCGGCGCTTCCGCCCGGCGCGCCAGGCCCGGGTCCACCGGCGTTTCCGTGATGTCGTCCAGGCGTTGCATGTCGGTCAGAAGCGTCTGGCGTTCGTGGGCGAATTCGACGAAACGCCCGATCGGTTCCAGGAACATCGTCGCCACGAGGTAGAACGCGAGCAGCGCGCCCAGCGTCAACTCGCCGGACATGACCTTCGTCGCCCCGAGGCCCAGCACCGCGGCGCTCCCCAGTATCGTGAACAGGTCGGGCGCGGCGGCCATGAGGTTGCTCAGTTCGGAGAATCGCTGGCGCACCTGCAGTTCGCGCGCCTGGTGGCCGCTCCAGCGGGCGAACATGCGGTCTTCGGCCGCCGTCATGCGAAGGGTGTCGGCCTGATTCAACATGATCGTGCCGATACCCATCAGCAGACCCTGCTCGCGGCGCAGGGCGGCGGCCTCGTCGGACCGGGCCCGCGCGATCGGGCGCAGGAGCAGCGCGTTCAGGAGCGCCAGGGCCAGCACGGCGAGCGCCAGCGGCACGTCGTACCACAGCATGACCGCCAGGAATACGACGCTCATGGCGACGTCGACCAGCAGGCCGAGGAAGCGTTCCGACAGGCCTTGCGCAACCCTGTCGATGGAGAGGATGCGTGCGGTCAGGTCTCCGACGAGCCGGTGGCTGAAGTAGTCGACCGGGAGACGCAACAGCCGCGAGACGGCGCGGTTTCCGGCAGTGATCGAGACGCGAATCGCCAGACGCCACAGAAATCGCTGCTTGAGCCGGGCGACGCCGTACACCAGGAGCGCGGCTCCGGCCAGTGCCCCCGCCACGACGAGTCCCCACGGCTCGCCGTCGCCGACCACGCGGTCGACGAACAGGCTGGCCGCGAACGGCGCCGCCAGGGCCAGCACGGCCAGCATCAGCCCGCAGACGATGGCGCCCGCCAGCCCGCTCCCAGCCCCGCTCAGCCAGAGCGGGAGGCGCCGCACCAGACCGGACGGCGCGCCTCCGGGCTCGAACGCCGGACCGGGACGGAATTGCAGCGTCACTCCCGTGAATCCCGCATCGAACTCCTGCGGGGAGAGCTTGCGGTGGCCCGCGGCCGGGTCGTTCACGTAGAACCACTTGCGGTCGAACCCTTCCAGGACCAGGAAGTGGTTGAATTCCCAGAAGAGAATCATGGGCATCGGCATCCGCTTCAGCCGATCCACCTGCACGCTCCAACCCGAGCCCTCGAGGCCGTAGCGCTCGGCGGCCCGCTTCAGCCCGGCGGCGGTGGACCCGTCCCGCCCCACCTCGCATGTGCCGCGCAGTTCCGTCAGCGGAACCCACCGTCCGAAATGGGCCAGCACGCTGCCGAGGCAGGCTGCGCCGCACTCGGTCGCGTGGGTCTGCAGGAAGAGGGGCGTGCGGACCCGTCGTCTTCGCTCACCGCGGGGGTCCTTGCTGCCTCGCGATGCCCCGCGCAAGCCGCGCGGCGTCATGTCAGGCCGAGTCCAGGCCGAGGAGCAGGGCGAGCGAGTGTCGTCCGAGCGCGCCGAACAGAGCCCAGGCGCCGATGCCGGCGAGCATCAGTGCGACCGCGGCCAGAACGATGCGTTCGTGGGGGGCTGTGACCCGGAGCAGACGGTCAAGCTGCTGGCGGCTCGCGCTCGCGGCAATCGCTCGCTCGCGAAACGGGTTGTTGAACATGAATCGCGGCCCTTCCTGTCGATTTGCGGCGGACGCATGGTTCGGTCCGCCGAATGCCCGTGCGGACCGGCTGACTTCGGGCTACCCCAAAATTGGGGTTCGGGCTACCCCAAATCGGGGCATGCTCACGGGTGGCTGGAACTGGAGCGCCTCGACGGCGGCGAGCCGGCGACGC
>JAPPBA010000029.1 GCA_026705295.1 Candidatus Palauibacter australiensis | reverse complement strand
TCTGTAAGTCGTGTTATTACATTGTGTTATCGCCTTGGATCACACCGTGACCGTCACCGGCGCGTGGCCCCGCTTCACGCCCGTCACCGTCAGCCGGTCCTCCCACACCGCGACCGCCGCCACCGCCTCGTCCGCCGAGGCCGCGACGTACTCCAGGTCGTCGCCGTTCGGGTCGGAGAAGTGCTCCGACAGCTCCACCAGCACATACTCCGCCGGCGCGAGCGTCATCGCCGGAATCGCCTCCACCACCAGCGGGGCCTCGTTCAGCACCGTCACCGTGAACGCATGCGACACCGACGCACCGTGCACGTCGCGGGCCGTCACATTCACCTCGGACTCGCCGGGAGACACGCCCGTCACCGTGATCCTGCTCCCGCTCACCCTCGCCGTCGCCGCCGCCACGTTCGACGACACCGCCTCGTAGGTGAGCGCGTCGTCGTTCGGGTCCCGGAAGTGCCGGGACACGTCCACCACCATCGAGTCGCCCGCCGGGAACGTCATCGGCGGAATCGGGCTCGCGATCTCCGGCGCGCCGTTCCCCTCGCTCACGGTCACGCTGAAG
The DNA here is from genome assembly GCA_026705295.1 of Candidatus Palauibacter australiensis. NCBI lineage: Bacteria > Pseudomonadati > Gemmatimonadota > Gemmatimonadia > Candidatus Palauibacterales > Candidatus Palauibacteraceae > Candidatus Palauibacter > Candidatus Palauibacter australiensis. The sequence continues at coordinate 3,662 of JAPPBA010000029.1, read as the reverse complement.
GCCTGCGAGACCGACAGGCCGCGCGGATCCGCGGCGGCGATCGTCACGTCGGCGCTCCCCTTCGACACGCCCCGGACCCACACCGTGTCCTTGCTCGCCCGCACCGTCGCGAAGTTCCGGTTCGACGAAGAAGCCGTGTACGTCAGCGCGTCCTTGTCGGGATCGCTGAAGTGCGGCGACACCCTCACCGCCACCGAGTCTCCGGCCACCACCGCGCGCGCCGGGATCGCGCTCTCGATACGCGGAGCGCGGTTCGTCGGGGGCGGGGTCGTGACCGTGATCGTCACGGCGGCGGTATCGGCAAGCCCTCCCGGATCGGTCGCGAACGCCTTGAGCTTGTAGGTGTCGGCCGGCGGGGCGACGGCCACTGTGACCACCCCACTCGCTCGTCCAACCTTGAACCGGCTGGTGTCCGACAGGGCATAGGTGATGCGGTCCCGGTTGCCGTCCGTCGCCGTCACCGTGCCGACGACATGGCCAGTCGACGCCGTGTCGTGAACCGCCCAGGAATAGCTCGTCCGACCGAACACCGGAGCTACGGCCGTCGGTGGACGATCGGTCACCCCGACCGTAAGCGTCGCCGAGGCCGAAGCGTGTCCGTTGCCGTCCCGCACCTTCACGGTCATAACGTACGTCTTCACGCTAAGCGAGCCCGTCACCGTCACCCGGCCGCTCGACCGCCCGATCGAGAACGGCGCCGCGTCCGCCCCGCTCAGTTCATATCGCAGCGACCCGCAGTCCGAACCCTGCGTCCAACCCTGCACCGTCCCCACCACCGTCTCGTCGCTGTACACCCCAAAGCTGTGGTTCTCTAAGCCGACCGTGCAGTCGGGTGGAACAACAACCCTGTTCACCTTGATTGTCACCTTCGCCGTGCCCTCCGCATTGACGGAATCCCTCGCCGTGGCGGTAAGCGTGTAGGTGCCTGCCGGCGGCTGCGCTTTGACGGTGATCGCGCCGGTGCCGGTGCCGATCCGGAAGTAGGACGAATTCGACAAGAAGTACCGTACCCGCCCGCCCTCCGGGTCCTCCGCATGTACCCGGCCCACCTCGGTGTTCACCGAAACCGTTTCGTCCGTCGTGAAGGAATAGCTCGGCGGATCGAACTTCGGGGGCTCGTTCGGCGGGACGACCTTGTTGACCTTGATCGTCACCGGCGCCGTGCCCTCCGCATCGACGGAATCCCTCGCCGTGGCGGTGAGCGTGTAGGTGCCTGCCGGCGGCTGCGCCTTCACCGTGATCGCGCCGGTGCCGGTGCCGATCCGGAAGTAGGACGAACTCGACAAGAAGTACCGTACCCGCCCGCCCTCCGGGTCCTTCGCATGTACCCGGCCCACCTCGGTGTTCTCCGAGACCGTTTCGTCCGTCGTGAAGGAATAGCTCGGCGGATCGAACACCGGAGGCTTGTTCGGCCGCGGTTTCACAGCGATCGTCACGGCATCGGTGTGGCTGAGACTGCCACCGTCCGTGACCGTCAGTTCGAACACCAAGTCGGTAGTCTGGGGCACAACCGGTGCCGTGAAGGTCGCCGTTCTCTTGTTCGCATCCTTCAGCCCACCCTTCGGAGTCGGGCCTTTGGTCTGCACCCAGGCGAATGTGTGCGACGGAGTGCCCCAAGTAGCGTGATCGCCGTCCAGGTCCTCGCTCGAACCGCTCAGCGTCACCGTCGATTCCGATGGAATGTCTTCTTGATCGGCCCCCGCATCGGCCATCGGCGCTTCGTTCACATTCGTCACCTTGATGTCCACATCACCGTCGTTGCTCGCGGATCCGCCCTTTTCGCTGACGGTCAGTGTCAGGTCGTATGACTGCCTCTCCTCGAAGTCAAAGTTCCCCGTGATCTCGGCGTTGTCGCTGCCGCTTGCCGCAGCCACGGAAACGTCTCCCGCGCCCGCGCCCGTCAACACGTATTCGAGGTCGCCGCAGTGCTCCGCAGACACGCCTACCGTGCCCACATCGGTCTCGTCCTCTCTCAAGCTGAAGTTGCCGTCCTCCACGCTGATGGCGCATTTCGGCGCTGGCAGCACCGTGACCGTCACGGCGTCTGTGTCGTTCAGACCGCCGCCGTCGGTGACCTTCAGTTCGAATACCAGGTCGGTCGTGTCAGAGACCGCAGGTGCCGTGAAGGTCGCCGTTCTCTTGTTCGCATCCTTCAGCCCACCCTTCGGAGTCGGGCCTTTGGTCTGCACCCAGGCGAAGCCGTGCGACGGGGTGCCCAAGGTTGCGTCGTCGCCGTCGAGATCCGTGCTCGTGCCGCTGAGCGTCACGGGATCGTTTGATTCGACGGTCTGATCTTTCCCCGCATTGACCGTCGGGGCTTCGTTCACGTTGTTGACTTTGATGGCGACGTCCGTGGTGTCGCTGGCGCCGCAGTCATCATGCACGCTGACGCTGACGACGTAGGAACTCCTCTTCTCGTGGTCGAGGCGGGCAGTGGTCTTGATCTGCCCCGTCACATCGTCGATGGCGAAGAGCCCCGAGCCACCGCGCAGTTTGTAGTACGCGATGCTCTCCGTGGGGGCCGTCACCGGAGCGCCCACCTCCGTGCCCGCCCGCTCGTTCTCGTCGACGTTGCGGTCGATCCGACCGTCCGGAAACTCGACGGTGCACTCGATGAACCCGAACCGCTGTTGCAGGTCGATCCGCAGGCCGTTGCCCGCCCACGCTCCCGCTCCGCCCGCCGCAGCCGCAGCCGCGACCGCCGGGTCGAGCGCGACGTAGAACATCTCGACCGGCTCGGACTCCTCGTCCTCCAGCGTCCTCACGCTGATCGGCTTCGAGCGCTCGCCCGGCTCGAAGACGACGCTCCCCATCGTCCCTTCGTAGTCGGAGCCCGCCAACGCCGTGCCGTCGCTGGTGCGCCACCCCACCGACACCCGCTCGGCCACCGCCGAGGACAGCGTCACCATCGAGTTCCACGCCGCGCCCTCCGGCAGCGTGTCGTTCATCGGGGTGATCTCGACCGTTACCGTGCCGTGGTCGGCGATCGTCGCCGTCGCGGGGGCGGGGTCCACCACCGCAGTGGCCGCGCCGCTCGCGCCCGTCAGCGTCAGAACCACCGTTTCGCCGTGGTCCAGGATGTCGTCGTCGAGCGCGGAGAGCACGATCCCCGCGCTGTTCTCCCCCTTGGCCACCGTGACCTCGCCCGACAGCGCCCGGTAGTCCGTGCCCGCCGTGGCCGTGCCCGCTACCGAGTAGCGCACGGTCACCGCTCCGTCCGAGGTGCTGCCCGCCACCGAGACTTCGAAGCTGCCCTCCGAGCCCTCGGCCACCGAGCCGCCCTCCGGCGCGGCCAGCGTCACGCGCAGCGTGTCGGCAACAGCGGGTGCGCCGGTCGCGGGCGGATAGGCGGCGGCCGGGCTGGTGGCCCCCGCGAGCACGAGGGCGGCGAGCGGGAGAACCGCAAGCGCCCGAACCGCGGCGTGCGGGAAGAAGGGGCTGTCGGCGGCGCCGGGGCGCACGGGTGGCAGGGCGGAAGGCGTGGGGCAAAGGCGCATCGGTCGGTGCGTCCTGTGGGGGGAGGGTCGGAGGCTGGCGTGGGCCGCCGGACGCTCCGGCGGCGCGAGAACGACGGAAGGTAAGGGCAAGGCGCGAAAGCACAAGCCCCAGTCTTGTCCAACGGCAAATGAGCCTGAACGCGGGGCCGGTTTCCAGCGGGAATT
>JAPPBA010000028.1 GCA_026705295.1 Candidatus Palauibacter australiensis | reverse complement strand
TTCTCTGGGACCTCAACTACTTCAAGTACCACTTCCTGAAGCTCGCGCACATTCCGTTCAACGAGGCGGACCTGGAGCGCGACTTCTCGCGGCTTGCGCGCCACCTGCTCGCCGGCGACCGGTCCTCGTTCCTGTACCGCGACCTCCAGTCCCGCAACGTGATGGTGCGGCAGGGGGCGGAGGGCCCGGAGCCCTGGTTCATCGACTACCAGGGCGGACGGCGCGGGGCGCTGCAGTACGACGTGGCGTCGCTCCTCTACGACTCGAAGGCGAATCTCGCGCGCGGGCACCGGGAGGCGCTGCTCGATCACTACATCGGCGTCATCGAGTCGCACGGGGTCGCGCGGCGCGACGAGTTCCTCGAACTCTGGCCCGGATATGTCCTCGTACGGCTGCTGCAGGCGCTCGGGGCCTACGGTTACCGGGGGTTCTTCGAGCGCAAGCCGCGCTTCCTGCAGAGCGTGCCCTACGCGGCGGAGAACCTGCGGGGGTTGCTCGAGGCGGATCTGCCCGTGGACGTCCCCGAACTCGAGGGGGCGCTGCGGGCGATCGTCGAGCGCTGGGGCCGCCGCAGGGCGGAGCCATCCGCGGTCGAGGGAGGGCTGGAGGTGACGGTCTCGAGTTTCCGGTATCCCGGCGGCTATCCTGCGGATACGTCGGGTCACGGCGGAGGGTACGTGTTCGACTGCCGGGGGCTCCCGAATCCGGGCCGCGAGGAGGCGTACCGCGACCTCACGGGGCTCGACGAGGAGACGATCGCCTTCATCGCGGCCCGGCCGGAGGCGCAGGAGTTCTGGGAACGGGTGCGGGGGATCGTGGACGCGCACATCGCGAACTACCTCGACCGCGGGTTCCACAGCCTGAGCGTGAGTTTCGGGTGTACGGGGGGACAGCACCGCTCGGTGTACATGGCGGAGCGGCTGCGCCAGCACCTGAGCGTGCGCTTCCCGGACGTGCGGGTGGAGGTCACGCACCGGGAATCGGCGGACTGGCCGCGCCGTCCCGCGCGGGTCTGAGCCGTGGCCATGGACTGCTTGAGCCGGAGGGCGGGGGCGGACGCTTGGAGGCGATGATCTTCGCCGCCGGCCGGGGACGCCGCCTGCGGCCGCTGACCGACGCGACGCCCAAGGCGCTCGTCGACTTCGGCGGCATCCCGTTGCTGGAGCGCATCGCCGGGAACCTCGTCGCGGCGGGCGCGCATCGCCTGATCGTGAACGCGCACTATCTCGCCGGGCAGGTGGCGGCGTGGGCCGAAGCGTCGCCGCTGGGGGTCCCGGTGTTCGTGTCGCGGGAAGATGAGGAATCGCCGGCTCCTCTCGACACGAGCGGCGGGCTCTTCCACGCGCGGTCGCTGTTCGAGGCGCGGGAACCCTTCCTGCTCCACAACTGCGACGTCGTGACCGAGGTCGACCTCGCGGCGCTGTACCGCGCGCACCTGGAGGGAGAGGCGCGGGACGGGCGGCTGGCCACCCTCGCGATCGCGGAGCGGGAGACGTCGCGCCCTCTCCTGGTGGACGGCCGCGGCGTGTACGGACGCGCAAACCGGGACGAAGGGTGGGAAGTCGTGGCGCGCGAGCCGTCGAGCGCGGACGAGGCCCGGGAGTACGGTTTCTGCGGCATCCACGCGCTCTCGCCGCGCGTGTTCGAGCGCTACGCGGAAGGAGGCGTCTTTTCGATCATGGATTCGTACATGGACTGGATCGGAGATGGGGAGCACGTCGGGGTGTTCGACGCGACGGGCGCGGCGTGGTACGACATCGGGACGCCCGAGCGGCTGGACGCCGCCCGGCGCGCGTTCGGGGCGGCGTCCGCCACGGAGGCGGCCCCCTCGGCCGGCCGGCGCGGCGCATGAAGGCGATCCGCATCCGGGAGCCCGGCGGCCCGGAGGTGCTCGAGCTCGTCGAGCGGGACGCCCCCGTCGCCGGGGCCGGCGAAGTGCTCGTGCGCGTGCGCTGCGCGGGGATCAACCGGGCCGACCTCCTGCAGCGGATGGGCCGCTATCCGGCGCCCGCGGACGCTCCGCCGGACATCCCGGGGCTCGAGTTCGCCGGAGAGATCGAGGCGGTCGGGGCCGGCGTCACGGGCTGGTCGGTGGGCGACCGCGCGATGGGCATTCTGGGCGGCGGCGGCTACGCGGAGCGGGTGGCGGTGCCGGCGGGGCAGCTCCTGCCCGTCCCGCCGACGCTGAGCTGGACCGAGGCCGGAGCGATCCCGGAAGTCTTCCTCACCGCGGCGGACGCCCTCATCGAGCGCGGCCATCTGCGCCCCGGCGAGACCGTGCTCGTGCACACGGCCGGCGGCGGCGTGGGAACCGCCGCCCTGCAACTGGCCCGCGCGAGCGGAGCGGGCGCGATCATCGCCACGGCGTCGGCGGCCAAGCTCGACCGCATCCGCGAAGCCGGACTGCCGTGCGACCTCGCCGTCGACCGCCGGGCCGGCTCCTTCGCCGACGCCGTCGCGCGCCACACCGACCGGGCCGGCGCCGACGTCATCCTCGACACCGTCGGCGCCCCGTACTGGGACGCGAACATGGCCAGCCTCGCCACTCTCGGCCGCCTCGTCATCGTCGGCGTCATGGGCGGCATGAAGGTCGAGGCCAACCTTCGCACCCTGATGGGGAAGCGCGCGACCGTCGTGGGCACCGTCCTCCGCGCTCGTTCGAAGGCCGAGAAGGCGCACCTCACGGAGATGTTCGCGACCCGTTTCCTCCCCGGCTTCACCGCCCCGGAGGCCGACCCCTCCCACCTGCGCCCCGTCATCGACCGCGTCTTCCCCCTTGCCGAGGCCGCCGAGGCCCACCGCTACGTCGAGTCCAACCAGTCCTTCGGCAAAGTCCTCCTCGACACAGGGAAGTGACGCAACGAAGGCCTCGCGAACGTTTCGCATCAGCTCGTCGAACGACTCGCCCTGGGATACGCATCCGGCGATGGCCGGTACTTCCGCCCAGTAGCCGCCTTCCTCCGCCGTTTGGTTCGGTTCGCACGTTCGATCGAATGGGATCGACGGAGATCGAGGCGCTGTTCGACGCCGATCCGTAGCCTGGCCGGGTCCGGGTCAGCCGCCGCTTATGGCGGGGAGGACGACGCCGAGTCCGGCCAGTTTCGTACGCGTTCCGCTGCGGAAGTCCTTCGGTGAGCGCCTCCCACGTCGCGCCGCCGTGCCCAGCCGGATCACATCGGGTTCGCGGGCCGACCCCGGCTGGATCTGCCAGATGCGTTTCAGGGAGAGTCCGGAGTCCTCGGGGAACCTGACCGAACGTTCGGCCTTCCCCGACCAGCTCGCCCCGAAGTCGCCGGCGGCCAATGTACGATGCGCGCGCCGCCGGGGTGCGTTGGCCCGCTGACGGCGTACGTTGGCCCGCTCCAGCGGTGCGTTGGCCCGCTGACGGCGGGACCGTATCATCCCGGCCATGCAGGTCTGGATCGGCACGAGCGGCTACAGCTATCCCGCGTGGAAAGGCAGCTTCTACCCGGAGGATCTCCCCAACAGGGAGATGTTGTCCTTCTACGGCCGCCGGCTGCGGGCCGTCGAGATCAACAACACCTTCTACCGCATGCCGCGCGAGAGCGTGCTCGAGAACTGGGCCGAAGCGGTGCCCGACGGATTCCGCTTCGCGCTCAAGGCTTCGCGCCGCATCACGCACTTCAAGCGGTTGCAGAACACGGAAGAGGAGACGGAGTATCTCGTGCAGACGGCGTCGGTGCTGGCGGATCGCGCGGGCGTCATCCTGTACCAGCTTCCGCCCAACTTCAAGCGGGACGATGAACGGCTCGCGCGTTTCGTGGACCAGCTTCCGAACCCCGGCACCTCGGCCTTCGAGTTCCGGCACGCCTCGTGGTTCGACGAGGCGGTGTTCGACATCCTCCGGGCCCGGAACTCCGCCCTCTGCCTCGCCGAGACGGACGACGGAGACGATGCGCCGCTCGTCGAGACGGCGGACTGGAGCTACCTCCGCCTGCGCCGCAGCGCGTATTCCACGCAGGAGCTGGAAGCCTGGGCCGGGCGGCTGCGCGCCTCGCGCTGGGGCCGGGTCTACGCCTTCTTCAAGCACGAGGACGCCGGTGTCGGTCCCGCGCTCGCCGGGCAATTCACGGAAATGATGACGGAGATGATGACGGAGATGACGGAGGGCAGGCCGGCATGACCCGCGTCGTCGGCCAACTGCTCCTCATCAACGTCGTCGCCTACGTGTTCACGCGCACGAACCCCGTCCTGACGTCGGAGCTGTGGCTCGTCCCCGCCCAGGTTCTGACCCGACCCTGGACGCTCATCACCTACCAGTTCCTGCACGGCGGCGTGTCCCACATCTTCTTCAACATGCTCGCGCTCTTCTTCTTCGGGCCGAAGCTCGAGGCGCTGCTCGGATCGAAGAGTTTCCTCAGGCTGTATCTTCTCGCCGGGCTCATCGGGGCCCTCGTCCACATCCTGTGGACCGTCCTCACGATGTCGCAGGGGGGGCTCTACATTCCGATGGTCGGGGCTTCGGCGGCGGTGTACGGCGTGCTCTTCGGCTACGCGCGCTACTGGCCGCGCGACCGGGTGATGATCTGGTTCGTCATCCCCGTGCAGGTCCGCTTCCTCGTCATCGCCTTCACGGTGCTCTCCCTGTGGCTGGGACTGGGCGGCGTCGGCGGGGGCGTGGCGCACTTCGCGCACCTGGGCGGGTTCCTCGGCGGCTGGCTCTACCTGAGGTGGCGGACCACGCGCTCCGCCGCGGCGCAGTTCCGCAAGAAGGCCGAGAGCCCCGGCGTCCGCATGGGAGAGCGGGAGTTGAACGTGAAGTGGGGCAGGATCGAGCCGAGCACCCTTCATCCCGTGAATCGGGCCGAGTACGAGCGCATCGCCGGCAAGCTCAAGGCCGCGGGCTGGTCCGCCCTCACCGACCGCGAACGCACCTTCGTGGAGAGATTCGGCGGAGGCTTCGGCTAGCGCCTTGGACGGGCGCATCCTGTTTCTGCCCGGCGATGGCATCGGCCCGGAGGTTCTGCTCGAGGCGCGGCGCGTGCTGGAGGCCGTCGGCGACGTCTACGGCCACCGCTTCGACGTCATCGAAGCCCCCCTTGGCGACGGCGCGATCGAGCGGTTCGGGGATCCGCTGCCGGAGGAAACGCGGGCGCTTGCCGTCGAGGTCGACGCCGTCCTCGTGGGAGCCGTCGGCCTCGCCGTGCGCTCCGTGGATGGAACGAAGGTCGACGCCTCCAGGGGACTGCTGGATCTGCGGCGGTTGCTGGGAAACCACGCGAATATCCGACCCGTTGCCTTGCCCGACGCCCTCGTGGGCCGGTCCCCTCTCCGTCCCGAGCGCGTGCGCGGCGCGGACCTCGTCGTCGTTCGCGAGCTGCTCGGCGGCATCTACTACGGGCGTCCCCGCGGGATCGAGGACGGCGTCGCCTTCGACACCGAGATCTATGCGGAGGAGGAGGTTCGGCGGATCTCCGTGTCGGCGTTCGAACTCGCGCGCACGCGGCGGCGGAAGGTGACGTCGGTAGACAAGGCGAACGTCCTGGAGTCGTCGATCTTCTGGCGCCGGATCGCCGAAGCAGTGTCCCGCGATTATCCGGATATCGAGTTTTCCAGCATGCTCGTGGACAATTGCGCGATGCAGTTGATCCGGGATCCGCGCCAGTTCGACGTCCTGCTGACCAGCAACCTGTTCGGCGACATCCTGAGCGACGAAGCGGCGGTGCTCGTCGGGAGCCTGGGCATGCTGCCGTCGGCGAGCGTGGGTGGCGACATCGGCCTCTATGAGCCGGTCCACGGCGCGGCGCCGGACATCGCGGGGCGGGGGATCGCCAACCCCATCGGCGCGATCCTCTCCGTCGCGATGATGCTCGACCTCACGTTCGCACTGCCGGAAGAGGCAGGCGCCGTGCGGGCAGCCGTGAACCGCGCGCTCGAAGACGGACACGGCACGGCCGATCTCCACGCCGACGGGGGCCCGGCGCCGGTGTCGACGGCGCGGATGGGAGAGTTGATCGTCGAGGCCCTGGCCGCGGCGGGCGCGCCGGACGGGTGACCCCTATCTTTGCGGCGGTCGCCGGGGGCATCCCGATTCGTCGGGATTGAGAGCGTACCCCATGAACCTGATCCGGCTCATACCGGCGTAGGGAGCGCGGCCCGAGCGGGGCAGCGTCCCCGCCCGGCGTCGACCGTCCCCCGTCCGGCGACGACGCGGGTGTGCCGGGGAGACGACGCCGCGCATGATCGAGCCGGACCCTGTCCTCGTGCCAACCCCCTCCCTCGGGCCCAGCCCCGCCCTCGCCCCGCCGGTTCCGTACGAAGGCGCCTTCCCCAACTCCACCCGAGTCTTCGTGGATGGCCCCGGCGGCCTTCGCATCCCCATGCGGGAGATCGCCCTCTCCGGCGGTGAGCCGCCGCTGCGCGTCTACGACACCAGCGGTCCGGGCGGGTGCGACGTGCGCGAAGGCCTGCCGCTCCTGCGCGAAGCGTGGATCCGGGCGCGCGACGTGCGTTCGACCGGGCGCTCCGCCACCGTCGTCCGCGGGCCGCGGGACGACGCCACGGCACTCCCCTCGACCCTCGTCCGCGAGACGCGGCGGGGGAACGGCCCCGTCACCCAGATGCACTACGCGCGCCGGGGCGAGATCACGCCGGAGATGGCGTTCATCGCCGTGCGGGAAGGCATGGACCCGTCCTTCGTGCGCGCCGAGGTGGCACGGGGGCGCGCCATCATCCCCGCCAACATCAACCACGCGGAGTTGGAGCCCATGATCATCGGGCGCGGCTTCAAGGTGAAGATCAACGCCAACATCGGGA